>JANNWK010000390.1:0-1748 GCA_031408355.1 Myxococcales bacterium | reverse complement strand
CACGCCGGACGCCACGATCGCGGTTCACGGCACCGCGTTTAGCGTCTTGGTGAGCGGCATGCTCAGCGCCGCTCAAGCCGAAGCTGCGCCGGTGCCCGCGACTCGGACGTGCGTGCGTGTGGAGGCGGGGACGGTTCTCGTGAAGACAGTCGCCAAGGCACAGCTGCTCGGCGCCGGACAGTCCTGGGGCTGTGACGCAGCTCGCGAAGCCGGTGGGGCCGGGGCGTCGCAGCTGCCGGAGCCTCCCGCGAGCGCTGAAGGTCCGCCGAGCCAGGCCAAGGCAAAGCTGCAGGGGCGCTCGGGTGGCGTGAGCGGCAGCGCCCGCGGTACTCTAGACGCTGAGAACGGACTCTTTCAGGCCGGGCTCTCTGCCGAGCGCGCTGGGCGGCCCAGTGATGCCAGAGCCCAGTTCGAGCAGCTCCTTTCGCGGTACCCCGCTTCGCCGCTTGCCGGGGAGGCCCGAGCGGCCTTGGTTCGGCTAACGGGCGCTTCGAACACGCCACGCTGAAGCGCGGGAAAACGAAGCTGCCCGCCTCTTTAATGGCGCGTCGTGAGGGGCTTGGTCTTGGGCTTTTGGCAGTCTGCGCAGACGCCGTACATTTCGTGCTTGTGCGCGCGCACCAGGAAACCGTGTCGCTTGGCGATCTTCTCTTGAAGGATTTCGACCTGTGGCTCCTCGAACTCAATGATCTTGCCGCACTCGAGGCACACGAGGTGATCGTGATGGGAGCCCTGGTCGGCTAGCTCGTAGCGCGTGAAGCCGTCGCCGAACTTGTGCTCCTGTACGACGCCGCTCTCCGATAGGAGTTTCATGGTGCGATACACGGTCGCGTAGCCGACACGCGCGTCAATCGCTCGAACCTGCCGGAGCAGGTGGTCGATTGTAATGTGTTCGCCGGCGTCGAAGAAGGTATCGATGATCAGGCGGCGCTGCTCGGTCGAGCGCAAGCCGCGCTTGAGCATGTAGGCGAGCAAGTCACTGCGTAGCTGCTCTTGGTTCGGTGGGCGGTGCTTGGGCTGGGTTTTGGTCATGTCCCCGCTCTTCACCCCACCATCTATCACGGCGGCGCGGCCACCGGTCAAGGCTGTCGGAGCGCGCTCCGCCCTCGCCCAGCGCCGGCGCATCATCCGCCATGTGGGTTCAGTGAGCTCCTTGGCTGCCCCCTCGCTCGCGCGCAGCGTTCGGCCCGCGTCCTCGGCTACGCCTGCGGGCGACGGGCGCCCCCAAACGTCGGCTGCGCCGCCGTGGGGGCGCTTTCGACTCTGTCCGGCCACTCGCCGGCCATGCCTTGACTGATAGTCGGGCCGGATCGGCAGCCTGAAGCGGGCAATAGTCTGCCGTGGGAGGGGAAGGCTGGGGGCGACCACGCGCTAGCGCGCCGCTGCTGCCACCCGGCTTGCTTCAGCCATGCTCGCGGCTTGCTTGCTCATGGCGGTCGCCACGCTCGGTGACGAGGATGACGCTGGACGTGACCCGCCATCACTCCCTGGTCGAGCCCTTGGGGAGAGGAGCTCCTCTCTCGCTTCGGACCAGGCTCGGCTCAAGAGGGAGGCGCGCCGCAGCGCCCTGACACGCCACAACGCAAGGGGGCGTCCGCGCCGTGCGTTGCAACGTCGCGCGCTTACGGAGACGAGCCCAAATCTGTTGACTGCCACGACCCAACTCCAGGGCCGACGCCCGCAAACCAACCACATAACGGCCTTCTCGCCGAGACCCAGCCCAGGCCCGCGCAAGCGCGGCCCCGCCT
>JANNWK010000389.1:0-6528 GCA_031408355.1 Myxococcales bacterium | reverse complement strand
GTCAGCCGAGAGCTTGCTTGATCGTCAGCAGGCCTTTGGCTACACGCAAGAAGACTTGAACATCATCCTTGAGCCCGTTGGTCGGGTCGGCGAGGAAGCTCTGGGGTCGATGGGCGTCGATACGTCGCTCTCGGTGCTCTCGAACAAGTCCAAATTGCTCTACTCGTATTTCAAGCAGAACTTCGCGCAAGTCACCAATCCGCCGATTGATCCGATCCGCGAAGAATTGGTGATGTCGTTGGTCTCGCTGTTAGGGCCCAAGCCGAATTTGCTAGGCTTGAATCAAACCGACGGCCACCTTCGACTTGAAGTCCGCCAGCCCATCTTGACCGATTCAGATTTGGCAAAAATTCGCCGCATTCATGAACTGGTGGGCGAAGCCTTCAAGACCCAAACACTCGACACAACCTATCCTGTGGCCGAGGGGACCGACGGGATGGATCCAATGGGGTTTGATCGTCCCCATCGCGGTGGCAAAGATGAGCACGCGGCGCGGGGCCTCGCCCGGCACCGCACTGGCGCTCACCAACTCCCTAAGAAACAATGGCGCCGCCAGAGCCGCGCCACCCAGGCCGCGCAGGAAGCGGCGCCGTTCACGGAGTAGGCGGCTCCCCGAATCGTTGGCTTGATTCCGCGTTGACATGCTTCATAAGGCAGGTGACGCGAAGGGCCGCGGCGGTGAGAAAAGACTGCGGAAAAGTTCGAAAAAGCGCTGGCGCGAGCCCACCCGTCCGATCGCAATGGAAATCTGCCGTACCGTCGTCGGTCGTGTGTCCGTCCCTCGAGCACGAGCAGCTCTACCGACCCACAACTACCCACAATGGGGTCAGCGGGCTCCGGCCACGCAAGTCGACCGTAGTAGCATCGCAGCAGTCATGTTCTCGACCACGTTCCTTGGGCACCAGGGCTGGCTGTTCCGCTCGCATGACTCGTGCGTGCTGGTGGACCCCTTGCTGCGCGAAGAGTTCGGACAGGCCCACGCCTTGGAGTACCGGGTCTATCCACCGCGAGCCTGGCGCTTCGAAGCCTTTCCAGCCGTGAGCGCGGTCGTGCTGACCCACGAGCACGACGATCATTTCGACGTGCCATCCCTTGCGCTGTTGGATCGCAAGATCCCGATCTACCTATCGGGGCGCTCGTCGTCCGCGGGCTACCGCATCTTGGCCGAGATGGGCTTCAGCGTGCAGCCGCTCGTACCCGGCGTCAGCGTAAAGTTCGGTCAACTTGAGCTTTGCCCGCTCGTCGGCGACCACATCAAGACGGACAACGGCGACGAGTGGGACGCCCTGCCGTTCGTGCTGCGCCAGGCGGACGGCGACGGCAGCTTCTTCTCCAGCGTCGATGTGACGATGACCGGCGAGTTGCTCGAGAGCGCGCGCAAATGGTGCCCGGAGCCGGGCCTGGTCGGCTGGACCAACAACACCATCGATCGCAGCCACATGACGAGCTTCATGGCCGACGCCGGCGACACCAGTCTGGAGTTCGCAGGGCAAATGCAAGCCGGCCTGGCGCTCTTATCCGCGCGCTGGGGCGCGCCCGCTGCCCTGCTCTTGTGCGCCGGTGGTTTCTCCTTTCACGGCTCGAGAACCTGGCTCAACCAACGCTTCTTCTGCGTCGACCCCGAGCGCGTTTGCCAACACCTGGCTCGTGCCAACTCGAGCCAGCGCAGCTTCGCGACCCGGCCAGGCCAGACCTTCAACATGAAACAGAACCTGCTTGAGGAAGTACTGGACCGGACCCCATTCCTGTCGACGGCTCCGCCCGAGAGCTGGCCGTCGCGCGAGAAGGACACGAGCAAGCCGGTGCCCGACTACGAACCCGCCACCGGGCAACGCGAGCTGTCTGCGGACGAGGTCGTGCTGCTGCGAAGCAAACTCCAGGAGCTGGCCGACACGCTCGCCGGAAGTCGGCTGTTCCGCGGGCTCTACTCACTGTTGGGCGTCGAGCTCGCCGGCTACCAGTGCACGTTTGCGTTAGTCGTTCGGCACGCAGATCGCGCCGCGGTCTTCGAGTATCGGCCGAACGCCTGCGCCTTCGGCAGCAGTCGAGCCGAACGGCCCCGCGAGACGTACCTGGCCGGCATGGAGTGTTGGGGTGCCGATCTCCTGGCGGTGTTGTCCGGCGAGCTATCGCCGATAACGCTTTCCTTCGGGCGCTCCGCTGTGTGGAACCACGTTCCCGAGCGCTTCGACTTCAACCTCTTCCGCGAACTCTACCGACTCAGCCACCCGCTGCGCCGCCCCGACGCCTACTACGCCGGCTACCAGAAGCTGCTTCGCGAGTGCGCGAACGTCACGCCCGCCGTGTTCGGCGTGCGACAGTGAACGCGCGGCGCGCGGCGTGCCTTCGGGTGCCAGCACCCGCTAATAACAACCGTTGCTGCTAACGCACGCCGTATCCGCACAGCGACCGCTGTAGCAGGTGTCGTTGGTGCTACAGGTCTCGCCCAACTTTGCCAGATCGCGGCACACGCCTTTGTCGCAGCGCGCGTACGGCGCGCACAGGCTGCGCGTTCCCTGCCGGTCATAGCTGGGCACGCCGCAAGGCTCGCCGGCTTCGGGCCGGGGTGTGCAAGTGCCCCTCAACGTGAGCGGCGCTACCACGCAATACTCGCTGTCAGGGCATTCGTCCGGGATCGCCACGCCACATGCTGCGCCCGACGCGACCTTGGCCACGCATTCGGTGGTCAGCTGAGGCACGACAGCCTGCACTTCGCAGGACTTGCCGGGTTCGCAAAGCTGGGTCGCCAGACTGCACGCTTCTCCGAGCTGCGCGCTGAAGCCTTCGTCGAGCGCCACGCACGTGCCCGGAGTCTTTGCCTCGCCGTCCTCGCCCAGGCAGCCGTAGCCCGGCGCGCAGTCCGGCTCGCCCTGTTGGCAGAGCTCGCCGCTGGCGGCCGGCGCAACGCACCGGTTCGTCTCGCTGAAACACACCAGACCCGAGGCGCAGTCCGAGTCGCCTCGGCACTGGCCACCGGCGGTCTCGAGCTTCGCGCAGGCTCCCGGGCAACTGTCCTCAAAACTGCAGTAGGCTTGACCCTGGCACTCGGCGCATACGGCTCCTTCGCGGACACAACGACAAGGACTTGGCTGAAGAGCAACGGCCGTGCCAGCGAGCTAGCCGGCACCGGCAGAGCATACCGGAGCGACGGCGTCGCCCAAAGTTAACGGCGCTGTGTCCTGGTGTTCACGCCGGGCCACAGCACGCGAGCTCCGAGGCTCACGGCGGATCCTGGGCGGGGACTTTCAGCTCCGCGCGCAGCCGGTTAAGCTCCGCGAGCAGCCTGGCCTGCACTTCGGCATAGGCCGGGTCGCCGTAAACGCTGCCAAGCTCCTGCGGATCCTTCTGCCGATCGTACAGCTCCCACTCGTTCACGTCGGGTTCGTAGAAGTGAATCAGCTTGTAGCGGTCGTCGGTGACGCCATAGTGACGCCGCACCGAGTGCACGGCCGGGTACTCGTAGTAGTGATAGTAAAAATACTTGCGCCAATCGTCCGGTCGCTGCTCGAGGAAGATCGGCAGCAAGCTGTGACCCTGCATGTCGCTGGGCACTTCGACGCCAGCGGCCGCAAGAAACGTCTCCGGGAGGTCGAGCGTCGAGACGAGATCGCTGTTCACTGAGCCGGCTCGAATGGCGCCGGGCCAGCGCATGATAAGCGGCGTCCGGAAAGACTCTTCGTACATCCAGCGCTTGTCGAACCAACCGTGCTCGCCCAGGTAGAAACCTTGGTCCGACCCGTAGACGACGAGCGTGTTCTCCGTCAGCCCTTGCTCGTCCAGGTACGCGAGCACGCGACCGATGTTGTCGTCCACGGCGGCGACGCAACGCAGGTAGTCTTTCAAGTAGCGCTGGTACTTCCAGCGAACCAGCGCGTCTCCCGTCAGGTTTTGAGCCTTGAAGGCGGCGTTGCGGGGCCCGTAGGCGGCGTCCCAAACCAGCTTCTGCTGCGCGTTCAGGTCGTTCGGCGTCACCAGCTTCAAGTCGGCATCCGTCATCGTCTTCGCGATTGACATATCCTGCGTGCGCGCGGGCGTGCCTCGCCCCGCGTAGTCGTCGAACAAGCTGGGCGGCTCAGGAATTTCGACATCCTCGTACATGTCCAAATAGTCGAGTCCGGGCTCCCACTCTCGGTGAGGCGCCTTGTGTTGGTACATGAGCATGAAGGGCTTTTCGGGATCGCGCTTCTGCTCCAGCCAGTCCAGCGTGAGGTCGGTCAGGATCTCCGTGGTGTAGCCGGTGATTTGCCGCGTGCCCGCCGCGCTGATGATCTGCGGGTTGTAGTAGGTCCCTTGCCCGTTCAGGATTTCGTAGTGGTCGTAGCCCGTGGGGGTGGACACGAGGTGCCACTTGCCGATCACTGCCGTTTGGTAGCCCGCCTGCTGCAGCAGCTTGGGGAACGTTTGCTGACTACCGTCGAAGGTGTCGGTGTTGTCCAGAAATCCGTTCAAGTGACTGTACTTGCCGGTTTGGATCACGGCTCGCATCGGCCCGCAGATGCTATTTGTGACCAAGGCCCGCTCGAACAGCAACCCCTCCTTCGCCAGGCGGTCAATATTCGGCGTCTGGTTGAGCTTCGAGCCGTAGGCCGAGATCGCTTGGTAGGCGTGGTCGTCCGTGAAGATGAAGAGAATGTTGGGGCGAGCCTTGAGCTGCGGTACGAACGCGTCGCCACCGGCGCCCCCGTTGTTTGAAGCGGCGCCCGCCGTGCCCGCCGCTTGAGCCGCAGCACCGCCCTGCACAGAACCAGCGGCCTGGCTGCCGCCCAGGGTTTGCGCCGTCATTCCACCCGAAGCCCCGGAGCCGGCTGCGCCTGCCTGGCGCGGCGCTCCGGTCTCGGAACACCCCCAATAGCCAAAGAAGGACGTGAGCAGCAGCAGCCTCGGCACGGCGTGGGTTAGCTTCATCTTCGACTCCGCTACAGTGGTTGCCAGGGCTTCGGGCCACCCGGCAGGGGGCGCAGAAGCTTCGCGTCGACGTCCTCATACCAAGCATGCAGCCGGTCCCGCAGGGTGTTGACGCGCGCAGGCTCGGTTGCCGCCAGGTCCACCTGCTCACCGATGTCTGCCTCGAGATCGTAAAGGTGGGCCCGCCCGTCTTCCAGGCGCTCGACCAGCTTGTATTGTCCCATCCGGATCGCGCCGGCGGGAAAGCCGCCTTGGTTCGAGTAGTGCGGGTAGTGAAAGAACAACGCATCTCGAGCCAAGCTGCCCGTGTCGGCCAGGACGGGTACGAGGCTCTGCCCATCCAGGTGTTGCTCCGGCTGGAGCGGGAGCCCTGCGGCCTCGAGCAGCGTTGGATAGAAATCCGTGCTGATGACCGGCACGGCGCTGGTCTGACCGGCCACCCCAACCCCTGGCCATTTGATGATCATCGGTTCCCGAATACCGCCCTCGTAGGCCCAGCCCTTGCCCGCGCGGAGCGGAAGGTTGCTGGTCGGGGAGCCTTCGGCGGTCGACAAGCCACCGTTGTCAGCCATGAAGACCACCAACGTGTCGTTGCTGAGGCCGCGCGCCTCAAGTCCGTCCAGCAATCGCCCCACCTGCGTGTCCATACTTTCCACCATGCCCGCGTAGACCGCGTGGTTCTGGCGGATGCGCACCTGCCGCTGCCCGCCGTTCGGCCAGACCTGCTCCTCAGGCGCAAAGTCCGGCCCCGCCGGCAAGGTCGCGGCCTTCGCCTGGTACTTCTCCACCAGCTCCGCGGGAGCCTGCAGCGGCGTGTGCACCGAATAGAACGACAGGTAGAGCAGGAAGCGATCCTGGCCGAAACCGTCCAGCAGGTTCAGCGCTTCGTCGACCAGCCGCACCGGCAGGTACTCACCGGCGGGTCCATCGGGCAACGTGGGGATCCCATAGGGCGAGAAATAGCTGGGCGGATGGCCCAGCTCGCCGCCCCCGAGGTTGACCTCGAAGCCCTGCGCCTCCGGCATGTGCTCGGGTAAATGTCCCAGGTGCCATTTGCCCAGGAAGGCCGTCCGAAACCCACCCGCCTTGAAGGCTTCCGCGAGCGTCACCTCCGCCGGAGCCATGAAATCCTGAGCGAGCCCTGGTAGGAACGCGCCCGACCGCTTGCCGCCGAACCATTCGGTGGTGTCCTCACGCGACGGGTACTTGCCGGTCATGATGCTGAAGCGCGTCGGGCTGCACACCGGGTTGGCCGCGTAGCCGTCAGTGAAGCGCATGCCCTGACTGGCCAGGCGATCCACGTTCGGAGTCTCGTAGAAGGTGGCGGGATTGAAGGCGCCGATGTCGCTGTAGCCGAGGTCGTCCACCAGAATGAACAGCACGTTCTTCGCGGTGGGCGTCGCCGCAGGCTGCCCCGCCGCGCCCGCGCTGCCGCTGCTGCCGCCCGCGTCTTGCCCGGGCCGTCCACCGCTCGCGCCCGCGTTGCTCGCGCCGCTCGCCAGAGAGCCCGCGCTGCCCGCCACGGAGCCGCCCGCACCCGCACCCCCGCTCCCGAGCGCCGCGCCGGGCGCTCCGCCGGGCTGGCCGCATCCCAAGGCAACCAGCGCGCACGCGACTGCCGAG
>JANNWK010000388.1:0-1598 GCA_031408355.1 Myxococcales bacterium | reverse complement strand
GGTCCATTCGAGACGTGCCTTGCCGGGCAGTCGCATTTCTGCCGCCAATTCCAGGCGACGATCTTTGTCAACGGCCGTCACGCGCCAGAAATCTACGGCGTCGCCCACCAGCAGTCGCTCCTGATCACGGCGGCCACGACGCAATCCTGGTCCACCCACTAGGCGATCAATTCTGCCACGCAATCGCCACAACCAATCGGTGGCGTACCAACCGTGGTCGCCGCCGATGCGGCAACAGGCCTGGAACACCGCAGCAGCATCGGTGGGAACCGTCACTTCGCGACGATCACTCAACAGCGTGCCGCCGGCCCAATCGGGATCCCCAGGAATAGTGCCGGCGTCCGACCAGCGGGTTTCCACCGCGTCGGCGTTCAGCTTGCCGATCGCCAACGCAATGGACTCACGCACACCGAGCAAGGGTTGCGGCATGAGTTCCTGGGAAAAATTATTGCGACAGACCACCCGATTGCGCAGTCCTTCGGCGAGTGGCCGCGCCATGTGGCGATCCAGCGGTGTAACCAGGTGGATCCACCACGAACTCAGCCGTGGGGTCAACACCGGTACGGCAATGATCCACCGGCGGCGCAGGTCGAGTTCCTCGGCGGCGATCTGCATCAGGTCACGGTAACTCACGATGTCCGGCCCACCGATGTCGAGCGTCATGCCGGTGGTGCCTGGGGTCGTCAGGCACGCAACGAGGTAATGCAGCACGTTGCGTACCGCGATGGGTTGGCACTCGGTGCTGACCCAGCGCGGCGTCACCATCACCGGCAGGCGTTCGACCAAGTAGCGCAACATCTCGAACGACGCCGAACCGGAACCAATGATGATCGCCGCCCGCAGCGTCGTGACCGGGATCGCGCTGCTGGCCAGCGCCGCTTCGACCTCACGTCGGGACGCGAGGTGCTCGGACAAATCATCGCCGGTCTCGCCCAACCCGCCGAGGTAGATGATGCGCTCCAGCTTCGCCGCCTTCGCCGCCGTGACGAAGCTGCGCGCCAATTCTAAATCACGGCGATGGAAATCACTCCCCGCAATCGTCATGGAATGAATCAGGTAGTAGGCGGCCCCGCAGCCCTGCATCGCCGCAGTTAATGCCGCCTGATCGTCGAGCGAGGCCTCAACGATTTCCAAACGCTTATCCGTCGCCCAGTCCCGCATCGCCAGCTTTTCCGCCGACCGCACCAGGCAGCGCACCCGCCAGCCGCGCAGCAAGAGCCACCGGGTTAACCGCCCCCCAATGTACCCTGTCGCCCCAGTCATAAAGATGGTCGGCGCCTCTGCCGGCGCAGGCACCAACGCAGTGAAATGGTCAGAAGAGAGCACATGCAGACCATCTCCCGGTCGATCCGTGGTCCAGCATTCTTTTGAGGGTGTTCCACTACCAGTTGCGGTTCGTACGACATGGTCGACTGAGTTTTACGCGAGAGCGGAGGAAGAGTCACCGCGTACGAGCCGCCGCTTTCGTGTCATCAGTCGTGGCGAGACGCGAGGCTGGGAGTCATCGTTGGCACGTGCACGCTAGCGCTGACGCTTGAGCAGACGATCTCGTTGGACGGTAACGCCGGGTGAGGCGCCGACCATCTTTATGACTGGGG
>JANNWK010000387.1:0-3203 GCA_031408355.1 Myxococcales bacterium | reverse complement strand
TTCGATGTAGCGGGCGCCGACATCACCTGCTGAGCGAGCAAGACGTACCTGAGGGTGGTCTCGGCCCCCCCAGTGCACCGCTAGATCCATCGCCGTCTGGATGTTGACGCCCGCGCCCGCGACGGCAGTACAGAACGACCGACGGAAGCTGTGGAAGTCAGCTCTTTTGGAGCCGTCGGCGTCGGCGGTGACGTCGTTGTTCAGCTCGTAGCGCACGACACGTCGGCGAGCTTCAGTTGACGGCGCAGCCGCCGCGCGTAGGAGGAACCGCGCTTGACGCGTCCGCCTACGTCGCCCTCGCCGTCGCGGCGTCTGGATTCTGGCGAGGAGCTGGCGCTACCGTTGCGGAGGCTGGCTTGCCGGTTGCGTTGGCTGCCCACGCCGTGGGCAGGTCGCCGATTTTGGCGCCGGCTCTCTCTTGGGGGCCCATTCTCCCCCCATGCGCTACGTCGCTGGACGTTCAATGCTCTTCTTGGGGTGGCTACACACGATCGTCGCTGTGATGTTGTACTGGGACGATCTCAGGCGCTACGCCGGAGGCTGGTTCTTCAACGTCAGCCCGCAAGTAGCGGTCTGGCCTCTGGCCAGCGGGATGCTCGACTGGCGAGCCGAGGCCTCTGTCTGGTTCTTCGCCACGGGTGCGGCCTTGCTCCTCGTCGGCGACCTCCTGGTGACGCTCGAGGCGGTACTCGGCTACGTGCCAAAGCGCGCTGCCGGCTGCTTGCTCCTGTTCTTCGCTGCCTTCTCGTGGGTGAGCCCCATGACCGGACTGCCGCTCGGCCTCGTGTTGTCAGGCTGGATTTACAAGAAGGCGCGCCATTCCTGGTCACTCCTACCGGCGACTCATCGCGCGCGCCGGTTCCGCGTGCACGCTCTGGCAAGCGACTTCACTCTGCTCGATACCTGGGCGGTGCCGCTCGTTGGTGAGGCGGGGGCGTTGCCAGACTTCTTGCGCTTCATGGGCACGGTGGACCCTGCCGGCTCGCGCCTGGCGTCGTGGCTCTTCCGACTGCGCTTCAGACTCGGCGAGATCTTTGGTTGGGATGCGGGCTGTCCCTTGCCGATACCTGACTGCCGCGAGAAGAGTGTCGCCGAGCGCCTGAGCGAAGACGATCGCCAGCGCCACTTGCCGTGCGCCTTGCCCCCGAGTGCGCTCGGGGGCGCCTCACCGACGCTCGTCTACCGCTTTGAGAATGAAGCGCTTCTCGAGATCACCAACCGCACGGTGCACGCGCTCTTGCATCTTGGTTGGGTCGACGCCGGCGGCGGCAAGCGGCGACCGGAGCTCGCCATCTACGTGAAGCTCCGAGGCACCAGCAGCCGCTTGTACATGGCGCTCATCGCACCGTTTCGACACCTCGTGATATATCCCGCCTGGATGAAGGCGCTTTCGCGCGAGTGGCCGCAGTTCATAGCAGGGACAACAGCTGAGGCCGCCAGTGTAGCTCGGCCCCGAGTGTCGCCAATACAGACATGACGCCGAACTGCAGTCGGTTGATGAACACTCCCTCCGGCGGCACGTTCATGCGGTACTTATTCGGGTTTTTCGCCAACATGGCGTCGAAGCAGCGGGCGAGGTAGTCGGGGGTGACGCGCATTGGCTGCTCGGTGAGCCAGGGCTCCATGGCGACCGCGAAGGCGCGGCGGTGGTAGTCGAGATCGGCGTCGGGCGGCGCCATGCCCATCTCCACGGTGAGGCGGTCGGTGGTTTCTGCGTCGCCATCGAGCGCCGCCTTGAAGTAGCGACGCCAACTGTCCACGAAGCCCGCGCTGAAGCGGCGCACGCAGCCGAAATCGAGGAACACTACTTCGCCGTCGCGGAACAGGTAGTTGCCCGGGTGCGGATCGGCGTTGAGGATGCCGTGCCCGAGCCAGGAAGTGAAGGCGAAGCGGTAGATGATCTCGCCTGCGTGATTTCTCTCCGCTTGGGAAGCCGACTCAGCGAATTCGTCGAAGCTCAGGCCACGCATGAGCTCGGTAGTGAGGATACGCTGGCTGGAATAGTCATCGAAGGTGCGCGGGATCACCACGCCACGTTCTTTGGCGAAGAGCTGCCTGAAATCCCGGTGATTCTCGGCCTCCTGTCGGTAGTCGCACTCCTCGAGGAAGGCTCGCCGGAGCTCAGGCATGATGACGCCGGGCTGTTGGCCGCGGAAGAGCAAGCGACCGATCTGCTCCACGAGTGCCAGGTTCTTGAGATCCGCCGCCACCGCGCGTGCGATGCCCGGGTACTGCACCTTCACCGCCACTTCTTCGCCACTCAGAAGGCGGGCGCGATGCACCTGACCGATGCTGGCTGACGCCATTGGCCGCGGTGACCACTCGGCGAATAGCTGCCTCGGCGTCTTGCCCAAGTCTTCGACAAAGACTTCCGCCACCACCGAAGCTGGCATCGGCTCACTCTTGGTTTGCAGTACCCGCAGCTCCTGGCGCAGGTCTTCCGGCACCGCGACGGGCAGGTAGCTCAGAAGCTGGCCGAGCTTCATGGCGAGGCCCTTCTGCTGCCCCAGGGTGGTAACGAGTCGCCGCGCCAAAGCGGTCTGAGTGCGCCGCCGAATGTCGTGCGTGTCAGCGTCGCCCCCGACAAGGCTAGCGAGTGCGCCGCCGAAGGCCGCCGCGACGACCCCGGCCGCGCCCTTCGACAGCTCGTAGTTCCGTGTCACCCACGTCGTGCGTAGGCGCGGCGCGTCCCCGTGCGTCGTCTCGAGACCGAGCTCTTCCTCGTACAACTCGATGAGTCGCAGCACTGGGCCCGGGATCGAGCGCTCCTCTCTCTCCCACATCGCGACAGCGCTTTTCGCCACTTGCAGCTCGTCGGCGAGCTCTCGCTGGGTGAACGAGAGCAGCTCGCGCAGCCGCACAAGGCGTGCGCCGTCGGCTTGGCGCGAGCCATCGCGTCGAGGCATGGCCGGGTGCTAGCAGGATGCCGGTGACCCGTCGAGCAGGCGCACTCTCCACGGTCCGGCAGAGCGCTAGGCCTCGAACGCCGGTTCGCCTGCCATCTGCGCGCCGCGCTACGTCACGGCCGAGCTCAGCGCAGCAAGCAAGGGATTTCAATGTGGGTCGTCCGCCGGCGAGTCAGGGCGTGGGGATAGGGATAGAAGGTGTCGCTCCCGGGCGTGTGGGCCCAGACGGTGACGCCCTTCGAGGGGACCATCCTCAAGACTCCGAGATCGACGAAGTACAGCCCTGCTCGCAACGCC
>JANNWK010000386.1:0-2548 GCA_031408355.1 Myxococcales bacterium | reverse complement strand
CCCGCGCCCGCGTCCGCGACGGACGGCCCCGGCGGATCGGGGCGGCCAGCCATTGCACCCAGTTCGCCCGAGTCCGCGCCGCCACTTTGGCTGGTCACCGACTCGTTCGCTGCACCGGCGTCGCCCCCGCTGACCAGAGGTGCCAAGCAATCGGCCGCATTCTCGCACACCGAAACGTGACGGCAGGCGGGCCAGCCCCCCACCGAAAACAGCAAGAAAGCGGCGCAGCGCATGGCGCTTTTCAGGGCCATGGTTGAAATACCGTTTGATGGCCGCCGGCAACGTCGAGCGAAACCACTTTTGCGTCGGGCTCGGCTGTCGTGGGGAATGTGACCCAGAAATTGCTGTAGCTGTGTTGGTTGTCGTCCTCGACACGGATCGCGACGCCCGTATCGTCGCTGGCAAGGTCGACGTGGACGGAGCCCTTGTCCCAATCGAACAGCTGCCGCTCCGGTGCGCCTGCGAAATCGGTCAGGGTGAGCTCGTGACCCATCTCGCTCGTTCGCCGGAGTACGAGCCGGCCGCGCTGAAAGTCGGCCAAGGCCACGGTTGCGGGCGCGCCCGAAGCATCCCCGATGGGAGCGGGTGCGGCCTCCACGTTGAAAGGCTGAAAAAGCAGCGCTTCCGCGGAGTCAGCTTGCTCCGGGCTGCGCGCCAGACAGCCGCTGCTGCCGCAGCCCAAGATGCTGGCAGCTCCGTCGAGCGCGAGCGTCCGCAAGACGGGTGGCGATTGAGAGAGATCGAAGTAGCCGTAGCTCGACGCAACCTCGGTCTCCAGCCGCACCAGCAGCGCGCCTGCGCCGTCCGACCAGAACCACTCGGCCACGCTGCTGCCGCTCCAGACCTCGGCGGCGGTGAGAGACTCGGCGACAGATAGCAATTGGGTCGAGCCGTCGGCCAAAGAGAGCAGCAGCCAGCGCGAATCCGGACTGAACTCTGCGCTCTCGGCCACGACGCCGAGCGGTGCGCTCGTGGCTTCGCCTGCGCAGCTGACGAGACGGGGACTCTCGCCCCCGAGCCAGATTTTCCGAGCATCCGGTGACAACTCGACGTCGTACTGGTCGTCATGGCCTAGGTCGTTGGCCAGTGCGTGGCCGTCCGTCAGCGTGTAAAGCGTCGTCTTCGGGCCCGATCTGAGCCACGTGTGGTCGTCGCTACAGAACGCGACCTCGTCGCCACGGAAGGTCGGCACGTCGAGCTGTGAGCTTTCGCCTCTCCTACCCGCCAGGCCGAGCAAGTAGGCGCCCGAATCGACTTCGGACACGAGCGCGCGCGCGCCGTCGTGAGAAAATGTTGGCACCGAATACGAGCCCCAATTCGGAAGGTTCTCGAGGTTGTGTGCCGGCGCCGGAACGCCGCGATTGAACGAGACTTCCAGCACGGCCTGGCCAAAATCCGGAGCCCAAAAGTCGATCAGCGCGTGGCGCCCGTTGGGGCTGAAGGAGATCGCGTTCATGCCCACGAACACCCCTGTGCCGACGCGCTGCCCGAGCGTCAACAGTTTGCGCTTACCCAGCTCGGCTGTCGGCAGCCCCAGGACTTTTTCGTAGCTGAGCAGCACCAGCCACGGTGACGACCTGGCATACACACAAGGCTCGTCTGGATCCGTTTCATCGCAAACCGTACCGCCGTCACATTCGATAGGCGTCCCTCCCTCGCAAACGCTGGCCGAGCAGCGCTCTTCGCCGGTACACGCCCGTCCGTCATCGCAATCGAGATCCGTTTCGCACTGAGAGGTGGAACCAGCGCCGCCCTCGCCTGCGCGAGCGACCGGCTCGTTTCCGACCGGACTGCGCCCGCCGGCACCGTCCACCTGAGCCTGGGAGCCCTCACCGGCTGCAGCGCAGCCTCTGCTGCAAAGGTCTAGGGACGATCGGCAACCTGCCGACGCCAGCAGCGCAAACAGCCCCACACTGAGCCGGCTTCCTGCCACGCGACGCGCGACACCGAGGGAAGAGTAAGTTCCCCCCCTGACCGACCCAGTCCCGCGCTGCCGTGCCGCGATTAGCAAGGCGTTTTGCGTGGGCACACGGGCTAAAGAGCACGGCGCATGCCAACGCAGGAGCCTCCAAAACCCCGTAGGCTCGGGCGCTAGCGGCTGTCCGGACAGCTCGCAGCGTCCGGACAGCTCGACTTCGGACGCTTTTCGCCCAGCTCGCGCCATCAGAAACCGCCCGAGTAGCCGAGCCATGGCTCTGGCCCGAGACGCACGCTCACACCGCTCGGTTCCGCGCGCGGCGAGCTGAGCCAAAGGACCGCCGAGCTGGCGCTCATCACGCCGCCGAACACCGCCAGGCCGAGCCCCCAAGCGTCCCGATTACGGAGTGTGTTCTCGCGCTCGAAGAGTTGATTGAGCTCGCCGCGATTCGCGTTCTCCGAGGCCCCGAGGCCGTCGGCGAAGCGCTGGCTGTCACGACGCCAGTCAGCGTAGGCACTCTGATTCGAGGCAAACAAGATACCCGCAGCAGCCAGGCTCGCCACGCCGACGCCGCCGGCCAGGATCGCGCCCGTACGTTGCAGGCTCGCGCGGCGTTGTCGTTCGTCGCGC
>JANNWK010000385.1:0-8363 GCA_031408355.1 Myxococcales bacterium | reverse complement strand
AATCCCTGGCCATCGGCCCCTGACCTCTCTGATCTGTCCGAGCACAACACGTGCCAAAACCAAGGCGCTCCTGCATCAGGACGCGTGTTGGCGAAAGTGCGCGCTGAGACCTTGACGCGAATCATGGAAGGAAAATCAACGACCGAGGTGGAAGTTGCGAGCTGGGGAAGGGCGGAAATTCGCGCCAAAGGCGGGTGATAGTTGCTCCGTAATGTTCGGGAGCGTGGGCCGGACGGCGGCGCGCAAGCACGAGACGACGCCCGCTCGCTTTCACCGGGCGCCGCTACGGCAGTTTCTGCGATTGGGGCCGCGATTCGGCAGCCCCCGCCTGGTTAGCCCTTGATGACGCCGCAGCCGATGCGGGCGCCGGCGTTGCCGACCGGTTGTCCGCCGTCGTCCTTCTTGGCGTGCACGATGATCGCCCGGCCGATGAAGGACGCGGCATCTTCGGGCTTGAGGTTGGCGCCCGCGACGGTGATGTCGTGCGTGCCTTTGCCGTCTTTGCCAATGCTGATGTTCCCAAGATCTCCCAGGTGACGGTGCGCGCCACCCGGCAGGCCGTGATCGTGGGCCTTCGGGTTGAAGTGTCCGCCAGCGCTCGCGGCGTCCGGCGCGCTGCAGTCCCCCTTCTCGTGCACGTGGCTGCCGTGGTCGCCGGGCTCCACGCCTTCGAGGACAAGGACGACATGCACGCCGCCTTCGGTTTCGGTGAGCGTCGCTTTGCCTGCAAGCTTGGAGCCACTTCTGGCCTCCAGCGGCACGTCGAGCGTGCGAGGCTTCGCTCCGGGCGCCGCGGGGGCGGGGGCGGGCGCGGGGGCGGGCGCGGGCGATGTCTCGGTGAGAACGGGCGCGGGCGGCAACGGTTCGGCGGGCGCGACTGCGGGCGCGGCTGCGGGCTCAACGGGTGCGGCGGCGCAGGCGCCCACCAGCATCAACAAGGCCAGGCTGCTCACGACAGGGCTAGGCATCTTCATGCTGAATCGCCTACACCAGACGCTTGCGGGCGTCGATTCAGTCCGCCCCCGCGCGCCGATCCAGCTCGTTCGAGACGAGCGCTACCACGTCGTCACTGTGCAAGCTGAGCGGCCCGACCTTGACGGTGCGGGCGCCCAGCGCGGCGATGAGCTCGCGCGTTGCCGGGTCCACGCCCAGGTGATCACCGACGAAGAACAGCAGATCCGGGGCGTTGAGCGCTTCGCCACGCAGGTCGTGGCCCGCTTCGTCCAGCAAGAACGGGGTGGCTGCGGGGGCGTCGCGGAGTACGCACTCGAGATCGCCCTCGGCTAGCGAAATGCCGGGCCGTACCGGGTTGAAGGTGCCGGGCGTGCCGGTCGCCGTCACCGCCAGAGATTTTTTCACCAAGATGGCCAAGCTGCGCTCGTCCGGTCGCAAGAACTTCACTTCTTGGCCAAGAATGCGCAGCACGCGCGGCGACCGCGCACCGCCGCGTAGCACGAGGTAGACGATCACTTCCCGGCGGAGCCCATGCGACAGGAGCAGGGCTGCGCGGACGCAGCGCAGCGCCACGTCCAAGCGGCCGCTTGAGCCGGGCAGATCCTCGGTGGAGAAGTCGCCGGAGGCGCTCGCCGTTTGACCGATGAAGACGAAGCGTCGCACCGCGGCGGCGCTTGACCCAGGACTCGCGCTCACGGGCGAACTAAGCCCTTCTGGCCGAGAAAACGAAGGCCTCGTCGCTGTCGTCGGCGGGGCAACCCTCGTACGGCCGCAGCGCGTGAATGTCGCTGAAGCCAGCCGCTGAAAGCAGCGCTGCAAACTCGTCCTTGTCGTAGCATCGCACCCGGAAGTCTTCGTACTCGACCTCGAGGAGCTGGCCGTTCTTGACGAGCTCGTAGCGGTGCAGGCTCTGCGAGATGTTCGGCGCGCCGCTGTACTGCGAGAGCCAGCTCAGGATGAGCTTGGCGCCGTCGGGCCGCTCCACCCAGCGCCCGCCCCAGTTGCCGCTCACCTCGGGCGGACGATCCAGTAGCCGCTCGACCTCCACCAGGAAGGTGCCGCCGGGCAGGAGCGCGGCGAAAACGCGCTGCAGGCTCTGCTGCACCGCGGCTTGCTCGATGAGCAATCCGAACGAGCCGGACGGAATGAACACCAGGCCGAGCTTTCGCGTGACCTCGAAGGTTTGCAGCGCTTGCTCGTGCAAGGTCGGCGACAACCCCTGCTCATGCCCACGGGCGCGGCAGGCCGAAAGCATGCTTGGCGAGCTATCGCTGCCCTCGATATCCAGGCCTTGCTCGAGCAGCGGGAGCAGGAAGCGCCCCGTGCCGCACATGGGCTCGTGGATGGGGCCCCGGGAGCTGCGGGCGGCGCTCTCGTAGAAGTCGAAGGCGTCCGGCGGGGCGAGCGGCTTGTCGAGCGCGTAGAACTCGCTGCAGAGCTTGGCGTAGTTGGTCATGCTGCTGGCGCTAACCCAAGGCGGAGGCGGCTGCTCAGGTCGCGCGCTCGAGGCGACCGTCGGCGTGGCGCGCGAAGCGGCTCGGTTCCGTGCCGTGCACCGGATCGTCGCTGGGCCAGGGCCAGCCGCCGAAGCGCGTTTGTCGGAAGTCGGAGTAGGCCTGGCTTATCTCCGCTTGCGTGTTCATGACGAACGGTCCGTTCTGTACGACCTTCTCGCCGATGGGTCGGCCTTGCAGCACGAGGACTTCGGCTTCGTCCGGGCCGTTTTCGAGCAGCGCGGGCAGCTCCGCACGGAGCTCCGCGGCGTGACGCGCCAAAAGCTCGCTTGCGCCAATGCGCAGGCCACTGCCTCGGAAGAAGTACAGCTTGCGGCGGGTGCCCGGAGGCGCCGCGGGCAAGCGGAACTGCGCTCCGGGATCCATCTTCAAAGTCCAGATGGCCACGCTGCTGTCGGGGCGGCTCGCCCAGGACTGCGGCGGCGGGGCGCCGGGCGAAAGCTCGCCGATGCGCCCGGCTATGACCGTAAGCTCAGTGGCGCGGCCGGCGGCGTCGCGCGTGACTTGTTTCGGGATGGTGTGGCGCCAGAACATCGAAAAGTGAGGCTTGGCGAACTTGTCCTTGCTGGGCAAGTTCAGCCAGATTTGGAAGAGTTCGAGCGGGTTCGGCGCGGCGCGCTCGAGGAGCGGAAACATTTCCGCGTGCACGATGCCGCTGCCGGCCGTCAGCCACTGCACGTCCCCGCCGCCGTAGCGCGCTGCGGCTCCCAGTGAGTCGGCGTGATCCACCAGCCCGCGCCGCACGACCGTGATGGTTTCGAAGCCGCGGTGTGGGTGCGAGGGGAAGCCGGGTACGACCTGCCCGTGGTACATGCGCCAGCCATTCTGGCTGTCGAAATCCCGACCAAGCTGGCGCCCAGCGAGCGAGGCCTGGGGGCCCAGCTGCTCGTTGCCCGCTGGGTAGGGGTCGTCGTGGTGGACACAGAAGAGAAAGGGGTCGAGCGTCTTCCACTGGAAGCCGAGTGGCTCGGTGGCCACCACCAGCTCGAGCGGGGGAGTCGGGGGAGCCTTTTCGGCCTGGGCGGCCGGGGCCTCGCTGCGGCAGGCCGAAACGACCGGTGCGCTGGCCAGGGCTCCCAGTACGGTTCGGCGGTCCATGGCCACAGAATGTAGGGCTAAGGCCCCGAAGGGCAAGCGGTGGTTGCCCGAAATTTGCGGCTCGACTCGACGCCGGTGGAAGCGCCGTGGCATGAACCTTTCGCGATGTCGTTCCGCTCGCCTCGCCGTCTCGACTTGGCCGCCCTGGCGGCGCTGCTGCTGGTCGCGGTCGGCTGCGACGAACGACGTCGCGCGCCGGCGCCGGCGGTCTCGGCCGAGCAGGTCTCGACCCCGCCCAGCAGCGCTCCACCGCTGCCTGCCTCCCCGATAGCCGCCGGGCAGCGCGCCTACGAAAAGTACTGTCAGCTTTGCCACGCAAAGGATGCGACGGGCTACGCCGCCGACAACGCCCCTTCGCTGGTGAGCAAGACGTTCCTTGAGAGCGCCTCGGATGATTTTATCGCGGCGGGCATCCGCTTGGGGCGTCCGAATACGGCGATGGCCGCCTACGGAAAGGAACGCGGGGGACCGCTCGGCCCCGCCGAGATCGCCGAGATCATCGCGTTCCTGCGATCTCGTGGACCTGCGGCCAGCGCCTTACCTCCGCCTGCGCTGGGCGGGGATGCGGCGCGGGGGGCGCAGCTCTTCGAGAAGAACTGCCAGTCGTGCCACGGCACCGCCAAGGTTCGCGGCAACGCGGTTCACCTGCACAATCCCGAGTTCCTGGCGGCCGCTTCGCCCGCGTTCATTCGCTACGCTATCCTGAGGGGGCGCGCGCCGACGCCGATGCCCGCCTTTCAGGACACCTTGCCAACGCAGGACGTCGACGACTTGGTGGCTTGGCTCGTGAGCATGAAGCCCACTCAGCCCACGGCCCCGGTGCAGAATCCGAAGGTGCCGAGCGATCTGCCGCTGGTCATCAATCCGAAAGGGGCCCAGGCCACGTTTCGCCTGCGGGAGGGACGTTTTGTGGCGGCGGATGACGTCAAGAAGGCGCTCGACGAGAAGCGCCGGCTCGTGCTGATCGACGCGCGCTCGCCTTCGGACTGGATCCAGTTTCGGATCCCAGGAGCGGTGTCGTTGCCGTATCACGAACCTTCCCAGCTGGATCGTGTTCCAAAGGACGGAACCTGGGTCGTTGCCTATTGCGCTTGCCCGCACCACGCCTCGGGCGAGGTGGTGGACGCGTTGCGTAAGCGCGGCTACGCAAACACCGCGGTTCTCGATGAGGGCATCCTGGTCTGGCGGGATCGCGGCTACGCGCTGGTGGGTGAAGCGGTCACTGCCAAGGGAGCCAAGCCCGCAGCAGGGCCGGCTTCAGCAGCGAAGCCTCCGTCAGCGAAGCCTTCGGCAGGCAAGCCCCCCGCCGCCGCACCTCCGCCGTGAAAGCGTCCCCGAGTCAGCGAGCCTTCGCCACCACCACCAGCCGTGCGGCGCCGCGGCTGAAACGCTGTCCGCTGAAGCTGCCGTAGCGGCGGACGACGCTGAAGCCTGCGCGCAGCAGCAGCTGGTTCAGCTCGTCGGACAGAAAGTAGCGCTGCGCGAGGCGCACATGGAACTCTCGGTCGCCCCGCTCGGGAACGTAGGCGTAACAGACGTCGAGCCTCTGGCTGGCCTTCCGGATCGCGGTGGCTTCGAACACCTGAAAGCGCTGCTTTGCGTGGCTCACGCCGAACAACGGCTCCGCCCCTCCGTCGTCGCTTGGGTCGAGTCGCTGCTCGTGAAATGCATCGGAGTTCCAGACGTCGAACGCGAAGAGTCCGCCGGGCGAAAGCGCGCGACGCACGGAGCGAAAGCAGCTGAGCGCCTCGCGTCGACCGAGCAAGCAGTACAGGCCGTTGTAGGGCAGCAAGATGCGCTCAAAGCCGTGGCTGAACTCGAACTTCCGCATGTCGCCTCGGACGAGGCGTGTCCCGCGTCGCGTTGCTTCCGGCAACGCCGCGACGCTTTTTTGACCCAGTGCGAAGAGGGCTCGATCATTCTCCAGCCCAACGAGCTGTCGCCCCGGGTGGGCCAGCGCGCCGAGCAGGCGTCCGTAGCCCGACCCCAGCTCGAGGACGCGCGGGGCCTCGGCGCAAAGCTTTGTGTAGAAGGCAATATCCCCAGGGTTTCCGCGGTGGGTGAGGCGGTAGAGCTCTGCCGAAAGCTTGGCCGCACCGGTCATGGCTCGCTGCCCGCCAGGCGCTGGGCGAGCAGGCGCCGCATGCGCTCGATCCAATAGCGATTCGTAAGCCGCTCCTCGACCTCGGGGCGTCCGAAGGCCGAAGCGTACTTCGCATGCCAGCGCTGCAGATTGTCCGGAGTGATCTCGCGCCAGTCGTCGACGATCACCACCGGCAGGCCTTCGTACAGGGGATCGAGCGAGGAGCGTTTGACGATCACGATGTTGCCGAGCAGCAAGGACTCCCAGGTTCGGTGGCAATCCAGGCCGTTGCCATGCGGGCTGACCACGAACGCGAACTGGGTCTTGGCTCGCCAAAGCTCCAGACGCGAAAGCTTGGCCTGTTGGAAGTGAACGGCTGGATTCCCCTGGAGTGCGCTGTGGACGGCCTTTCGGTCGTCGCCCCACACCTGGTGCTTGTGCTGGTTGAAATGGAAGTCCGCGTGGGCCTTGAGTAGCCGGAACTCGGACTTGGGCATCTCGGCCCGGAGCGCCTCAAGCTCTGCTTCCTGGGCGGCGGGGGTCGCCTGCGGCATGCCCCACTTGCGACCGTTGCTGATCGTGTGAAAATCGACCCCAATGGGCAGCAGCTGCAGCTTGGGGCTGTCGGCCGACTCGTCTAAATTCTGGGTGAACCAGTAGCTCAGCTTGGGGCTCTCGAGGAGCTGCTGGCTGCCGGCGAAGCCGCGCGGGATGGACCAGTCTTCGTCGCCGGTGACGAGCGCGAAGCGCGCCTGGATCCGCGGCAAGGCTTCCTCGACAAATTGGGGCAGCGCGATCAACCTCACCCAAACTAGCTCGCCGTCGCGGACCTGCTCGAAGCGTCGGGCGTCGAAACGCAGCGCGGCTCTCCCGCCGCGCTGGCCGCGCACGAAGTTCACGCCGCCGTTGTGATCACAGAGCAGCCCGAGCCCGCGGCTCCAAACGTACCGGGTCGGCTCGAACGGCCCAAGCCGGCGACCTCGGTAGCGCGCTTCCCAGGCGCCGAAGGCAGCGCCGACGCGCTCGGCCAGGCGTTTCACGCGGACTCCTGATCGAGCGCCCGCTGGTAGCAGCCCAACGTCTCCGCCGCGCAGCGCTGCCAGGTGAACATTCTCGCACGCGTGAGGCCGCGTTCGCGCAGCCTTGACCGCAATTCCGCGTCGGAGACGAGCCGCTCGAGCGCCGCGGCCAAGCCGGGTTCGTCGACGTGGTCGATGAGCAGGGCCGCGTCCCCGGCCACCTCGCCCAGGGACGAGAGCGAGGTGGTGAGGGTGGGGGCACCCGAGGCCATGGCTTCCAAGAGCGGCAAGCCGAAGCCCTCGTAGGAAGAAGGAAACACGTGGGCCAGCGACTGCCGGTAGAGCGGCGCCAGCAGCTGCTCATCGACATAGCCGAGCAGCTGGACGCGCTCGGCCAGATTGGCCTGGGCAATGCTGCGGCTGAGCGCCGCGCGTGCCTTGGCGGAGATCGGCCCCGCTAGTACCAGCTTCACATCAGCCGACACACCGCTCCTGGCGAAGGCTCGCACGAGCAGCGGCAGGTTCTTTCGCGGATCCCCGGCGCCCATATAGAGCAGGTACGGAGCCTGGATCCCCAGCTCTGCGTCCAGGCGTGCACGCTCCCCCGGGACCTCAAGCGGAGTGAAGCGTTCGTGATCCACGCCGTGGTAGACGACGTCGATCCGCTCGGGCAGCACGCCAAGCTGTTCGATCAGGTCATGTCGGGTGGCTTGGCTGATGGCGATCACGCGGGTCGCTGTCTTGTAGCGGGCGACATCTCGGGCGCGCTGCCAGGTCCTGGCGCCGGGGATCGGCGCCAGGTAGCCCTTCACGAGCACCAGCGGGATGAGATCGTGACACGTGATGATGCGCGGCAACCTGCGGTCGAAGGGCGTTCCGGGCGGGTCTGGCAGGTGCACGAGTCGCGCGCCCGAGCGTCGGGCGAGCCCTCCAAGAAACAGCCGTCGCTCCAGTTTGTGCCGCTGGTAGCGCGCGGCCGTCCTGGGAATATTGGGATCCCCGGCGAAGAGCAGGCTGGGATCTAAGGCGCCTTCGATGGCCCCGTGATGGCGAGTCAGGCCGACGATACTGAGCGCTTGGCCCGGCAGATCCGGATACTCGTGCAACCAGCTACTTCGGTCGGCCAGGGCCAAGCACAGGCTGCGGACGTAACGACCGATGCCGCGATCGCCCGAGAGAGTGTTCATCGCCGTCATGTCGACCAGAACGTCGCTCATCGGAGCTTGCCCTGCGTCGCTAGCGGTCCGGCGGCGGCGGCCTCGCGGTACACCTCGAGCGTCGCCTGCGCCGTGCGAGCCCAGCTGAAGCTGGCAGCGCGTTCGAGGCCGCGCTGCCGCAGGAGCTCGCGCAGGGTGTCGTCGCGGAGTTGCTCAATGGCCGCGCCCAGGGCCGAGCTGCTACCCACCGCGGCGTGCAGTCCGGCGCCGCCCAGCACCTCCAGGAGGGCCGGGGTGTCGCTGGCCACGACCGGGCAACCGCAGGCCATGGCTTCAAGCGCCGGCAGGCCGAAGCCCTCCATGAGCGAGGGCTGCAGCAGCGCGCGTGCGCCCTGCAGCAGCGTGACCAGCTGCTCGCCCGTCAGGTTGGGTAGCCAGCGGAGCCGCGGCGCAATGCCGAGTTCAGCAGCCAGCTCGCCCAAGCCGGCGCCGCTTCCTGTGCGTTGAACCAGCACCAGTAGGTCGTCCGCTCGCGCCA
>JANNWK010000384.1:0-2732 GCA_031408355.1 Myxococcales bacterium | reverse complement strand
GTCGACGACGACGAGGCCGAGGCTCTCTCCATGAGCCTGCGCGACATCGCGAAGCAGGTGCTGCAGCTCATGCCGGAGCTTCCGCGTGAGGCGGGCTCGCTGCTCGACTCGATGAACGAGCCCGGTCAGCTCGCCGATCTCGTCGCCGCGAACCTCGACGCGCCCGTCGAGGAGAAGGCGCAGTTGCTCGAAACCGTGGAGGTGAAGGAGCGCATCCGCAAGGTGCTGCGTCTGCTCACGCGTCAGCTCGAGATCCTCAAGATGCGCGAGCGCATCAACTCCCAGATCAAAGAGGAGATGGGCAAGAACCAGCGCGAGTACGTGCTCCGCCAGCAGCTCAAGGCCATCAAGGAAGAGCTCGGCGAGGACGACGGCGATCAGGGTGACTTGGACGGCCTAGAGGAGCGCATCGCCAAGGCGACCTTGCCGAGCGAGGCCGACGGCGTGGCCAAGAAGCAGCTCAAGCGGTTGCGATCCATGCAGGTCGGCAGCGCCGAGTACACGGTCGTGCGGACATACCTCGATTGGATTCTGGACCTTCCTTGGACCCAATCCACCGAGGACAACATGGACATCGCCGAGGTGCGCAAGGTCCTGGACGAGGACCACTACGGCCTCGACAAGGTGAAGAAGCGCATCGTCGAGTACCTGGCTGTTCGCAAGCTGAAGAAGGACAAGAAGGGGCCGATCCTGTGCCTGCTCGGCCCGCCCGGCGTGGGCAAGACGTCGCTCGGCAAGAGCATCGCCCGCGCGCTTGGCCGGAAATTCGTGCGCGTGTCGCTCGGCGGCGTGCACGACGAGGCGGCTATCCGGGGCCACCGCCGCACCTACGTGGGTGCTCTCCCGGGTCAGATCATCCAAGGCATGAAGAAGTCCGGCACGATCAACCCGGTGTTCATGATGGATGAGGTTGACAAGATCGGGCACGACTTCCGCGGCGATCCGAGCGCGGCCTTGCTCGAGGTGCTCGACCCAGAACAGAACAACACCTTCGCCGACCACTACCTGGAGATTCAGTACGATCTGTCGAGCGTCATGTTCGTTGCTACGGCGAACATCGCCGATCCGATCCCGCCGCCCTTGCGGGACCGCATGGAGATCCTCGAGATCCCGGGCTACACGCGGCGCGAGAAGCTCGCGATCGCCCGTCAGCACTTGATCCCGAAGCAGCTGGAAGAGCACGGTTTGAAGCCGGACCAGCTGGCGATCACCGACGAAGCGGTGGAGGAATTGATCGAGCACTACACGCGTGAGGCCGGCGTGCGCAGCCTGGAGCGCACCATCGCGAGCGTGATCCGCGGCGTAGCGGTCAAGGTGGCCGAAGGTGACTTGACGCCGCGTACGGTCAAGAACGAGGACGATCTCCGTGAGTTCTTGGGCGCCATCAAGTACACGAGCGATGTCGCTGAACGCACCGAGGAGACGGGCGTTTCAACGGGACTGGCCTGGACCAGCGTCGGCGGGGAGATCCTGTTCATCGAAGCGACGCGCATGTTCGGCACTGGCAAGCTCCAATTGACGGGTCAGCTGGGCGACGTGATGAAGGAGAGCGCACACGCGGCGTTGTCCTACGTCCGTACCAACGCCGAGAAGTATGGCATTCCCCGCGACTTCTTGGAGAAGAGCGATTTGCACGTACACATTCCTGCTGGCGGCATGCCCAAAGACGGTCCGAGCGCTGGCATCACGATGTTCACGGCCATCGTCTCGCTGCTCACGGGCATTCGGGTGCGTCACGACGTGGCCATGACCGGTGAGATTTCACTGCGGGGCCGGGTCCTGCCGATCGGTGGCCTAAAGGAGAAGACGCTGGCGGCGCACCGCGCTGGGATCAAGCGCGTTCTGGTGCCGGAGCGGAACAAGGCCGACCTCGACGAGGTGCCCAAGGAGGTGCGCGACGAACTCGAGTTCGTGTTCGTTGCCAAGCTCGATGAAGTGCTCCAAGCGGCCTTGGAGTCGATGCCGCAGCCTTCTCAGGCCTACTTGGACGAGGTCGCCAAGCGAGAGTTGGCGAGCGCCCCTTCCACGAACTAGCGGCGCTCGGCCCGAAGGCGCGGCCGCTCAGTGGCGGCTGCGCCTGAACTCGGTCACCCGGGCGTGGGCCTTCAGTCGTCGTGCCAGAGCTGGATGCCGCCGGTCATGCCGTCGACGTTGGTGAACAGGCTCACGTTGCTGGGCAAGTCGAGCTTGATGTGTTCGGCGTTGCCGCCGCCAATGTGGAGTCGGTCGTAGTTGAAGATCTGCGATAGCAGATCGATCATCTCGCCGACGCGTTTGCTCCAGTGCTTCTTGCCGTGGCGTTTGAACTCCGCGTCGCTTAGGCGATCCTCGTACGTTTCGTCCTTCTGAAACGGATGATGGCCGAGCTCGAGGTTTGGCACGAGGTGCCCATTGAGGAAGAGCGCGGAGCCTACGCCGGTGCCCAACGTGAGCACCATCTCCACGCCCCGCCCTTCGATAACGCCATATCCCTGGAGATCGGCGTCGTTAACGACGCGCGTGGGCGCGCCCGTGAGGGCTTCCACTTCGGCGCGCAGGTTCTGCAGCTTCCAGGCCTCGGGATCGAGGTTCGGGGCGGTGTGGACGACGCCGTGGATCACGATTCCGGGGAAGCCGACCGAGACCCGATCGAACCTGGGCTGCGCCCGTGCCATGTCGCGAATCAGGCCGAGCACGGCTGTCGGGGTGGCCGGACTGGGGGTCAGCTCGCGCGCCCGCTCGTTCACTGGGCG
>JANNWK010000383.1:0-4860 GCA_031408355.1 Myxococcales bacterium | reverse complement strand
GCCGGCAAATTCCGCGCCGCCGGTCGCAGCGCGGGCTTGCTCGGGCTCCTGGTCGGAGGTGTTGCCTGCCTGGCGACGAGCCTGGGTTGCACCGAGCCTCGCCAGGCCACGTTTCATCTGTTGAGCGGTGGCTCGCCACTGTTGGTGGGGCTGCTTGGGCTCGCTATGTTGATGGTGGTGGTGTGGTGCTGGCGGGCCCGACTTCGCCTGCTGGACACGCTGCGCTTCGGCGCGGGTCCGGGAGCCCGATTTTTCGAGGGGCTTCGGCTGCCCATCACCCAGATCCTGGGCAAAGGCGAGCACAGCGAACTCGGTGAGCTGGAGCGGCGCCTCGTGTGCGTGCTGCGGAGCCCGTGGTCGGCAGCACCGCTGGTGCCGATGGTTACGGACTTGCTGCTCGTCGCGAGCGTCCTGTTTGTGCTGCTCACGAAGGGCGTGTCGACCTTCGAGACGGGCTTTCGGCATTGGGTGCTCGTAATCTTCGTCACCTGCTGCATCCTGCCCATTACGACCAGTTTTGCCCGCATCCTCGTGACCGCCCACGCACTGATGCGACTCTTGCGCGCCACGGGCCGGCTTCCACTCTTGGAGGCTCTTAGCAAGCTGCCGCCCGAGCTGGCTCGGCGACTCGAGACCCAGCTCGCCCAAGGGGGCAGGGAGGTCGGTGAGCTCCGTCACGCGACCGCGACGCTCGGTCGAATCGGCGAGGTATTTCCCGACTATGCGAGTGTCGCTAGCGAGTGTGAAGCGCGGCTCGAGGCTGAGCTGGCGTATGAAGCTGGCGCGCCGCCCCTGCCGGACGCGGATCCGGAGGTGGCCGAGCACGGTCCTGCCCTGCTCGCCGAGCAACTGCTGGAGTCAGCTGCCAAGTTGACTGCCGTGCCGCAGAACGCCGAACAGCGCGCGCTCGTCGAAGAGTATCAGGCACGTTTGCTCGCAAGTTTCGTGGCTCGCTACGTGCGTCAGCTGAGGCTGCTCGTGCCGCCCGTGCTCGTCGGTAGCCTGCTCGCCATCCTGATGACGTCGCTCTACTTCGTACAACCTCAGCAGATGATCGCCAGCATTTGCTTCATTTGGGTGACCGCTATGGTGCTCGGCATCGTGGCCACGTATGTGGCGCTTGCTCGCGATCCGGTGATCAGCGCCATCGGCAAGACCGACGCGGGCTCGGTCACTCCGAGCTGGAGCCTGGCGGTCCGCGTGTTTGGCGTGACGCTGGTTCCGCTCGCCAGCTTGCTGGCCAGTCAGTACCCCGAGTTTGCCGTTCGAATCAGCTCACTGCTCGGCTCGGTTGCGCGCGCGCTGCACTAGGGCCCCCGCGAGGTCCCGACGACGGGAAGCGAGCGAATCCGGGCATTTGTTCCTTGTCGATCGAGAGTCGGAAGATCAGGCAATGAATACGCGTCGACCGACGCTTTGTTTGCGCCAGACGGATTGCTGGAGTCGCGGTGCGCTCCGACCACAAACACAATGCAACGCTTCACCAGAATCTGATTGAGCCAAAACTTTGTTGCGGTTACCTTGGGGCATGCGTTGCCGCTTGATCGGTCGTCCGTTCCTCGCCATCTCCGTTGCCTTGCTTGGCGCCGCTTGCTCGACCGAGACCATCGAGCCTTCGGGAACTGGCGGTAGCGGAGGAAGCACGGGTGTGACGGGAGGGGGCGGCACCGACAACGGCACTGCAACCGCGGGAGGCTCTCGCTCGGGAGGGAGCGGCGGCGTGGCAACTGGCACCGGTGGCGTGAGCAACACCGCCGGCGGCGGCATGACCAACACTGCCGGTGGCGGCATGGCCAACACTGCCGGCGGCATGGCCAATGGCGGCAGTGGCGGCGCTGGCGGTGACCCGGTCGACTACAAATGTAGCCGTGTCGTGGGTCCCTCACAAGCCCTCGAGTGGTATCAGTACGACTACAACACTAGCTACTTCGAGACGCTTGTACCCAACGACAAGTGGGAGCTGAAAGCAGCCTCGGGAGCCCAGCTCAATAAGTGGTCGGACTCGAGCAGCGGGATCTGGAGTGACGTCAAGGACAGCGACGCCAGCGAAGCTATCCCGATCTATTCGCCGTGTGCCGGCAATACCCCGCCGGATCGCATTGTGGCGTACTTCGTTTGCTACCAGTACAAGACCCGCGAAGAGTGGGACACGGGCTTGAAGAATTTCATCACCAACATCAAGTCCAAGTATCCCACTGTCACGCGCATCGAGCTCTTCACGGGTAACCGGTGTTCGCTCAACACCTGTCCGCAAACAGCCGACGTCACGCCGCCAACGAATACCTGTCGGATATTCCCAATGATCGATGAGGCGATGGCTGCGGTCGCGGCGGCCAACCCTGGGTTCGTCGTAGTGGGGCCGAAGTTCGAGCATTTGGTGTGCGGCGATTTCGTCGATCCGGTGAGCTCGGGCCACTTGAAGAAGGGCCCGGCACAGGGGGAGATCGCCAAGAAGTACGCGGACTACTTTAATAGCCTCTAGGTACGGGCTCGCGCATATAGCTGCGCGTTCGTGGTAAGCCGGGGCTCCGCATGCCGGTTCCGACCCTCCAGCTTACCGCGATTCAGGTGCTGGGCGTCGCGTGCTTCGGCCTCTTGCTCGGCGCCGGCAGCAAGCGCGCGCTTCCGGTGTTGGCGCGCCTCAGCATCCCTTCATCGGTGCTGGGAGGCTTGGTGTGCGCGGTCGTCGCTCTGTGCCTCCGCGATCGCGTCGTCAATCTGAAGTTCGATTTGGTGCTGCGCGATGTGCTGATGATCGCGTTCTTTACGACTGTGGGCATGGGCGCCAGTCTGCGCCTGCTGAAGCTAGGCGGAAGACGCGTCGCCATCTTCCTTGGCGCTTCGGTGCTCGGCCTGCTGGCGCAGATCGCTTGGGGCGTTGGAGCCGCCAAGGCCTTCGGGCTGCCAGCGCTGTTTGGTGTCATTCCGGGCGCCGTCTCGCTCACCGGTGGCCCCGCCACGGCCCTGGCCTTTGGCCCCGTCTTCGAAGAGGCTGGCGTGAAGGGCGCCACCGCCGTCGGTTTGGCCTCTGCGGTGTTCGGCATCGTGGTCAGCGGCTTGCTCGGTGGTTTCGTCGGAAACTTCCTGATTCGTCGACACAAGCTAAAGCCCGACGCTGGCGACAGACTCGCCGCGCCGAAGCTCGACGTCGACGCTGGACCCGACGAAAAGCACGGCAGCTACCTGGAGCACATCATCGCTCTCGGTGTGGCCATGGCGCTCGGCTCGCTGGTGAGCGCAGGCTTCAAGGCTTGGGGGCTTACGCTGCCCGCCTACATCGGCGCCATGATCGTCGCTGGTGTCCTACGCAACCTCGACGACTGGCTGCAGTTCGCCGGCATTGGTCAGGACAAGATGGAGCGCATCGGTGAGGTCGCGCTCGACCTCTTCATCGTGATGGCGCTGCTCACCCTCGAGCTGTGGCACTTGGCCAACCTGGCGCTGCCGGTCCTGGTGATCTTGCTGGGCCAGGTCGTGGTCACTGTCGGGCTATGCTGGACGGTGCTGTATTGGTTGATGGGGCGGAGCTACACGTCGGCCGTGATGGCCGGCGGCTATTGCGGCTTCATGCTGGGCACTACCGCCAACGCGATGGGCTGTATGCACGAGATCACGAAGAAGAACGGCCCCGCTCCGCAGGCCTTTTTCGCGGTCGGTATCGTGGGGGCATTCCTGATCGACTTTATCAACGCCCTGCTCATCACTCAGGCTCTCAATCTGCTCAATTAGCGCGCGGAGAGGCGAAGCCGCCGTGGCTGAGGCGAAGAGCCGAGCTCGTCCGCGCGGAAGGCGGGACGGGGCAGCGGACGTACGTTGGGATTTTCCCATCCGCCAGGTTTGCCAGAGAGAGGCGGCGCGACTATGTGCCGGAGATGCTGAAAGCAGAACTGGTCGAAGCCAATCGGCTCATGTGGGACGAGACCGCTGCCATTCATGAGCGAGTTACGCTTACGACGTTGCTAGAGCAGGTCGGGGCGCATGATTTTTCTAGCTTCGATTTCATCGGCAAGCAGTTGTTTCAGCAGCTGGAGCTACGCGGCAAGGCAGTTGCGCAGCTCAGTTGCAACAATGCGCGCGAGCTGATTTCGGTCAAGAAGGCGGGCGCGGGTCGTTGCGTCGGCTTCGACATCTCGGAGAAGTTCATCGAACAAGGGATGCGACTCACCGCCGCTGCGGGTGTGGAGGTCGAGCTGTTGCGCATGAACGTGTATGACGTTCCGGCGTGCTACGACGACGCCTTCGACCTGGTCTATCTGACGGTAGGTGCTCTTGGTTGGCTACCAGACCTTGGTGGTTTCTTCGACGTCGCCGCAGGCCTGATGAAGCCTGGCGCGCAGTTGCTGATTTACGAAATGCACCCGCTGCTCGATGTTTTTGACGATCAGAACCTGAACCCAGCCAATCCCGACATTGCTCGTTCGTATTTTTTGAAGGAGCCGATCCACGGGCAGGACTTGCCCGACTACTTCGACCAGGAAGCCATCGTGCATTCGGAATCGTATTGGTGCCACCACACGATGGCTGACGTGATAGGCAGTGTGCTCAAGAGTGGGCTTACCCTGACGAGCTTCGAAGAGTATCCTCACGATGTCTCGGGCGTGTACGCGGCGCTGGAGCGCTGCCCCCACCCGCTACCTCTCAGCTATTCGCTTACCGCGAAGAAAGCTGCTCACGCCGTGGTACAACCTCCGTCATGATGCGGGTAGCTCCCCAGCCGTTGCTCTGCGTTCGTGACGTTCCGGCTTCGAGCCGCTGGTACCAAAGCGTCCTCGCCGCACAGAGCGGTCACGGCGGAAACGAGTACGAGCGGCTTACGGTGGATGGCACGCTCGTCATGCAGCTCCATGCCTTGGAGGAGGG
>JANNWK010000382.1:0-3012 GCA_031408355.1 Myxococcales bacterium | reverse complement strand
GTAGTGCTCGGCCCGCTCGCGCCGCGCCGCGCCGCTCGCCTTGGGCATCGCCTGTGTGAGGCCGAGCACCACGTTTTCCAGCGCGGTCATCCAGTGAAACAGACAGGGTGCCTGGAACACAACGCCGCGGTCGGTGCCAGGCTCGGTCACCTCACGGCCGGCCATGATCACGGTCCCCTCGGTCGCGACCGTGAGGCCCGCGACTATCGAGAGCACCGTGGATTTGCCGCAACCGGAGTGACCGATCAAGCTAACGATCTCGCCCTCCGCCTGCGTGAGATTGAAGCCCTCGACGACCGGAACCTCGCCACGTGGGCCGGGAAAAGCCTTGGAGAGGTTCCAGATATCCAGAAATTTGTCGGTTCTCATGGACTGAGCTCCGCCGCATGCAGGTCACGGTTTGGCACCGGACGGGTGACGCTCAGCTCAGCCACTTGCTCGGCACGCTCCGCCCGTCGTGCCCTTCCGCTCTCGAGCAGGTACTCAAGCACCGAGCTCCGAAGCTCTCGGAAACGAGGGTCTTGGTTGAGTTCCTTTCTGTGACGTGGGCGAGGGATGTCGACGATGGTCGCTGGCCCGAGCGAGGCGCGCGGCCCGGCTCCGAGCGGAATGATGCGATCGGAGAGCAGAATGCCCTCGTCGACATCGTTAGTAATAAGCAGCATGGTCTTGCCGCTTTGCTGACTGATGCGCTGGAGCTCGCCCTGAAGCACGCCGCGTGTGAGCGCATCCAGCGCACCGAAGGGCTCATCCAGTAGCAGCAACTCTGGCTCGATGGAAAGGGCGCGCGCCACCGAAACGCGTTGCCGCATCCCGCCCGAAAGCTCGCTGGGTCGCTTGTACGCGGCCGGACCGAGGTTCACCATCTCAATGAACCTTAGTGCGCGTGCTCGGGTCTCGCTGGCCGGGCTCTTGATGAACACCTGGTCCACGGCGAGCTGTACGTTCTCTAGCACTGTAAGCCAGGGCAAGAGCGAGTAGTTCTGGAACACGACGCCGCGCTCGGGCCCAGGCCCGGTCACGAGCTTCCCATCGACTCGGACTTCACCCGTGTCGGGCTTGAGCAGCCCCGCGAGCAGCGAAACGAGTGTGGTCTTGCCAGCACCCGAGTAGCCGACGATCGAGACGAGCTCGCCCTTCTCGATCGTCAGGTTGATGTCCCGGAGCACGTGGCTGCGCTTTGCGCCCACGCCGTAGCTCTTGGAAACCCCGGAAATTTCGATGAAAGGCATGCTTAGGCCGCCTTGAAACGCCGCTCAACCAGGCTCATGACCCGGTCGAGCATGAAGCCCACGATGCCAATCGTGAGAATGCACAGGATAATGTGCTCGTAGATCAGGGCGTTGTACTCTTGCCACAGGAACCCGCCGACTCCCGGAGCGCCCGTGAGCATCTCTGCCGCGACGATCACCAGCCAGGCAATCCCGAGGCTGAGGCGAAAGCCCGTAAACATGTAGGGCAAGGCGGCCGGGATCGTGATCTTGAGCAGCGTCTTCCAGCGCGACAGCTTGAGCACCCGTGCGACGTTCAGGTAGTCCTGGGGGATAGAGCGCACGCCCAGAGCGGTGTTCATCACCGTCGGCCACATCGAACACATCGCGATGGTGAAGATCCCAGCCGGCTCGGGCTTCTGGAATAGGACCAACCCGAGCGGCAGCCAGGCCAACGGCGAAACGGGTCGGAGCACCTGGATGATGGGGTCGAAGGTGCTCGTGAAACCCTTGGACATGCCAAGCAGCAGGCCGATCGGTGTGCCGAGGACGATCGCAAGCGTGTAGCCCTTGGCCACGCGAATCAGCGAATACCAGGTGAAGCGGAGAATGCCCTGGTCCAGCTCGCCGCGCTTCTCGAAGGGCGAGAGGATGTAGGGCTTGCTCACCTCCCAGGTCTTGGCCGGAGAAGGCAGGTTTTCCGCAAAGCTTGCACTGGCGACCGCCCAGAGCAGGAGCACCGAGCCGGCCCCCAGCATCGGCAGGACCAGGTATTTCACGAGCCCTGCTGTGAATTTACTCGGCATGAGGCCTAGCCTTTCATCGAATGGATGGGGAAGGAGCTGGCGTATTTCTCCGGCTCTTTTGGATCGAACCTGACACCGTCGAAGAGCGTTTCGGGGGCGTCGCTCTGTCCAGCGTGGCTGACGCCGAGCTCCTTCATGGCTTGCTCATAGATGTCCGTGCGCATGACCTGTTTGGCGACACCGTCGTAGTCGGGAGCGCCGGTCACCATGCCCCAGCGCCTGAACTGTGACAGCCACCATTTGGCGTACTTGGGCTGGGGGTAGTTGCAGTTGCGGGCACTGAAAGTCATGAAGAACTCGTCCTGCTTCTTGCGACCGTCGCCGTAGTCGTAGTTGCCCTGAAGCCGACTCAGAATGAGCTCCGGCGCGCAGTTGATGTAGCTGGCGCGCGACACGATAGTGGCCTGCTCCGGCCGGTTCTTCATGTCGTCCAGCCAGACGCTGGCTTCGTGGAGCGCCTTGACCACGGCCTTGACCGTCTTTGGGTTCTTCTGCGCAAATTCTTCTGTGAATGCGCAGACTTTCTCGGGGTGGTCCTGCCAAATTTCCTGGGTCGTGATGGCGGTAAAGCCGATCCCGTCCGCTACAGCGCGCGCGTTCCAGGGTTCACCCACACAGAACCCATCCATCTTGTCGACCTTCATGTTGGCGACCATTTGTGGCGGCGGCACAGTCGCGAGCGCGACGTCGCGATCGGGGTTGATTCCGCCTGCGGCCAAGAAATAGCGCATCCACATGGCGTGCGTGCCCGGGGGGAAGGTCATGGCGAACGTCATGGGCGTCCCTGCCTTCTTGGCTTCGTCCACGAGCGGCTTGAGCGCCTTCGGGTCCGCGGCTACCTTGCCCCTGAACGCCGTTTTTAGCGTGATGGCTTGCCCGTTGCGATTGAGCAGCCACGGGATCACCATCGGTTTCTTCGGTGAACCCAGTAGCCCCATCGTGGAGGCCAGCGGCATGCCGAAAAGCATATGCGTCGCCTGGTTGTCACCGTTGGT
>JANNWK010000381.1:0-1658 GCA_031408355.1 Myxococcales bacterium | reverse complement strand
GCTCGAGACGGCAACGCTGTCCGGCGCAGCGGCAGTGGCCACCGACGGAACCGGTTGGGGTGGGGCGGGCTTTGCTGACATGAAGGGCGCCGAAGGCGGCATGACCGTGCTCGTCGACGTTCCTGTGGCCGGCGAGTACCGGTTGACCTGGACCTACACACAGAACGACGCGCGAGACATGGCCCTCACGGTCAACTGCGTAGCCGCCGCGCAACCGATAGCGTTCAACAACACCGCGTCCTGGAACACCGGCTGGGTGTCGGATGTGAGTCAGCTGGTCACCCTGAAGAAGGGCACGAACAGCATCGTGCTCGCGACGAACGGCGGAAGTGGACCGAACTTCGACACGCTGACCATCTCACCGCCCAGCTGTGAAATCGTCGGGGACACGGCCGTAACGTGCGAAGCCGAGGCGAGCATGATGACCGGCGCCACCGGGCTCGCAGCGACGGGGACCGGCTGGACGGGCCCCGGCTTCGCGGACATGTTCGGCGCCGAAGGCGCGATGAACTGGGTGCTCAACGTGCCGCTCGACGGCACCTACAGCTTGACCTTCTTCCACACGCAGAACGACGCTCGAGACATGGCGTTGACGGTCAATGGCGTTGTCGCGGACCCTTCGCTCGCCTTCACCAACACGGGAAGTTGGAATACCGCCTGGGTCGGCGACGTGGTCGTGGAGGTCCAGCTCAAGGCCGGGGCGAATAGCGTACAGCTAGCGACCAACGGCGGGAGTGGCCCCAACTTCGACAAGATATCCGTGCTCGCGATCGACACCGGGGCTGGCGGAGCCGGCGGAGCGGGCGCAGGCGGCGCCGCTCCCTGAGCTACGAAGAGCGCTTTAGCCAGAAGCTGGCGCGCCAGTAGTAGAGGCGGGTCGGATCCTCCGGCCAGTCCGCGCTTTCGTTCGGCTCTTCGAAGGCGTCCGTTGCCGCGATGGGCCGCCATTCGGGGTCGCGCGGCTCGTCGGCGTTTGGCGGCCTCACGTCGCCGACGAAGCGCTCTTCGATCGCGCCGTGCTTCGCGTAGTTCTGCTGCGCGGTGGCGAGCGAAGGCGCGTTGGCCCCCTCCTCGAGGTGTGGCCACCTGAGTTGCCCGAGATCGTCCTCCCAAAAACACACCATGCAGATGTCGTCGGAGCCGGGAGCCTCCGCGAACACCAGGTGACCACAGCAGGGGCACGGGTAACGTTGCTCGCTCATTGCGGGCGCGACGCTAGTGCGGCGCTGGCCGGCGTGCCAGGGCGGCAGCGGCACGCATCGCCGCAATCTTCCGATATTTCGCGGGCTTGCCCCAATCCGAGACGATGTAGGAGGGAGTGCGCCGCGGCGGTAAATGTGCTAGGCCTGGACTCGTTCGACGGCTGAAGTGATGCGCGCACCGACCCCCACAGTTTCGGAGTCCCTGAGTTCGGGCTACGCCCCGGGTTACGTCATTTCGGACAAGTACCGGCTTGAGGAGGTCCTGGGTGAAGGCGGGATGGGCTCCGTCTGGCGCGCGGAGCACCTTTCGCTCGGGACGCAGGTGGCCATCAAGCTGGTGCACCCGCTGGTTGCGGCTCAGCCCGGGATGCTCGCTCGCTTCCATCGCGAGGCGCAGTCCGCAGCGCGGCTTCGCAGCGTGAACGTGGTGCAGATCCTCGATCACGGCGAGAGCGA
>JANNWK010000380.1:0-6249 GCA_031408355.1 Myxococcales bacterium | reverse complement strand
CCGTCTTGCTGCTCCGGCAAATTGCCGGTGTGCGCGGGCGGAAGGCCGCTTATGGAACGCTCTTGGGAGTGCTCTGTGTCCTATTCGTGCTGCTGGTGTACGCGCTCCGTGGAGGCGTGGCGTGATCGTCGTCGTCGGCTTGTCGCACCGTACCGCGCCGATCGCGGTGCGAGAGGCGATCGTCCTCCCGCCGACCGAAGTGACGACGTTGCTGCGCGAGTTGTGCAGCCTGCCGCAGATTGGTGAGGCACTGATCGTTTCCACTTGCAACCGAGTGGAGCTGGTCGCCGCGGGCAAATCGATGGACGCCGACCTGGCCGCGGTGGCAGCCGCGTGCGTCGATGCGCTGTGTCAGCGTGCTCCCAAGATCCGTGACCACCTGTATCGTTTCTCAGCAGGTGACGCCGTCCGTCACCTGTTTCGCGTCGCCGCATCGCTCGACTCATTGGTGCTTGGCGAGCCGCAAATTCTGGGTCAACTAAAGGAGGCCTTCGATGTGGCGCGCGAGCAGCGAGCGCTCGGCCCCATCCTGAATCGCACCTTGCCGCGCGCGCTCCGCGCGGCCAAACGTGTGCGTTCGGAGACGAGTATTGGCAGCGGGCAGGTCAGTGTTCCGAGCGTCGCGGTGGACCTGGCCCGGCAGATCTTCGGCGACCTGTCGGGGCGCGAGGTGCTGCTGGTCGGTTCGGGCGACATGGCGGAGACGGCGGCCCGGCAGCTGCGCGGCGCGGGCGCCCGGATCGTGGTGGTGGGTCGCAATTTGGAGCGAGCAGAGGCCGTGGCGCGTACCGTCGAGGGTGAGGGACGCCTGTGGAGTCAGTTGCCCGCTAGCTTGGCGAAGGCGGATGTTGTTATCACCAGCACTAGCGCCCCTGGCTACGTCATCGACTACGAAACGGTCGCGCTGGCACACAAGCGGCGTCGCGGCGAAAATCAGTTCCTGATCGACCTGGCGGTGCCGCGCGATGTCGCACCGGAGGTCGAGAAGCTAGACGGAGTTTTCCTCTACAACGTCGACGACCTGTCGGCGGTGGTCGCGCGTTCGCGCGAAGGGCGTTCGCGCGAGGCGGAGCGCGCCGAAGAGATCGTCGTAGCCGAGGCCATTGGCTACGATCGTTGGGCGGACGCGGAACAAGCAACGCCGACGATCGTGGCGCTGCGCGGCCGGTTACGCGCGGCGCTTGACGCGGAGCTTGGACGCAGCCTCAAGGGCCGCCTGCGGCACCTCTCTGAGGAGGACCGCGGGGCTATCTCCAAAATGCTCGACGCCTCCGTCAATCGTCTGTTGCACGGGCCCACGCTTCGCCTGCGCAAGGCGGCGGTAGAGCGTGGGCCGGACGCCATGCCGCTCGATCAGCTTGCTGGCGCGCTGTCCGAGCTGTTCGAACTATCGCGGGATCCGGCTGGGCTTTATACGGCGGATAGCCTCAGCGACGAGGACCTCCTGTCCAGCGATCCTGTCGCGGCTGGGTCCAGCGCTACCGAAGAAATTCCCGGCGATGAGGCCGAAAACGAGTTGAAACGAAGGCAGCATCCGGAGGTCTCGTGACGCGAAATCGCATCGTGGTGGCGACACGCAAGAGCGCCTTGGCGCTGGCTCAGTCCCGCGCATTTATTGCTCGACTAGCCGCGCTGCATCCTCAGATCGGCTTCGAGGAGCTCCTGTTGGTCACCACAGGCGATGCGGTTCAGGATCGCGCCTTGAGTGAGATCGGCGGTAAGGGCTTGTTCGTGAAGGAGATCGAGGAGGCGCTGCTCGACGGTCGCGCTGACATTGCTATCCACTCCCTCAAGGATGTGCCGCCCGCGCTCCTGCCGTCGCTCTGCATCGAGTGCATTCCAGAGCGTGAGGACCCACGCGACGTGGCCGTAACGCGCGCTGGTCTCGCGCTTTCCGAACTGGCGAGCGGCAGCCGAGTGGGCACCGGATCGCTGCGACGGCGCCTTCAACTGCTGGCCTTTCGCGCGGATCTGGTGGTAGTCCCGATCCGCGGCAACGTGGACACTCGCCTGCGAAAATGCGAGACGGGCGAGGTCGACGCCGTGCTGCTTGCGCGAGCCGGGCTCAACCGGCTGGGCCTGTCGGCGCGGGCGACCGAGAACATCTCGCCGGAGCTGATGCTGCCGGCGGTCGGACAGGGTGCGCTCGGCATCGAGCAACGGACGGGCGACGACCAGGTCAGCGAGCTACTGGCTCCGCTCTCGCACTGGGAAACGAAAATTCTCGTGACGGCCGAGCGCGGCGTGATGCGAGCCGTTGAGGGCAACTGCCAGACGCCGGTCGCCGCATTCGCCCTGAGGGACGGTGAGGCGCTCTACCTTCGTGCGTTCCTGGCCGATCCGGACGGCGGGAATGCTCGGCGCGCCGAGGTTAGGCAGCCCTTTCCCAAGAGTGCGGCCGAGGCAGACGGGCTCGGTCAGCGTCTAGGAAGCCAGCTCAAGGCGGCCGGCGTAGGCCACTAGCGGGCCGATTGTGGGGAATCGACCTCCCAGCCCGGTCAGGGGGTTTCAATTTGGTACCGAGCCCGTGATAAAGTCCGCGGCCATGTTGGGTCGTCGCATCGTTCAGGTTTCGTTGCTGGTTGCTTTTGCGCTTCCGCTCGCCTCCACGCTCGCCGCGTGTGGCCCTTCTCAGGGGGAAGTGAAGAAGGCCCAGCTCAAGCCGGGAGCACTGCCTGAGGGCGGAGAATGGAACGGCGTCTACTACAGCACCACGTTCGGCTACCTACACCTGGTGTCTGACAACAAGTCGGCGTCGGGTGCTTGGCGCACGACGGCCGGCGACGCGTGGGGCGAGCTGGCCGGAGAAGCACAGGGCAATATCCTGCGCTTCGAGTGGACCGAACGCAGGATCGGCGCCATTGGCGCGGACGCGACCAAGAAGGGTCACGGCTACTTCCGCTACACGATTCCAAAGGAAGGCGAAGCCCACAAGATTGTCGGCGAGTGGGGCCTCGGCGACAGCGACGCCGGTAGCCCTTGGGACGCCATCAAGCAGGTTCGGATGTTGCCGAACCCGGATTCGGTTAAGCCCGATGAGATTGAAGGCCGCACCAACGTGGGCGGCTGGGACGAGGAGGGCGGCGAAGAAAAGCCCAAGGATCCCCAGGATTCGAGCAAGGCCGTAGACGGCGATCCCGCGCCTCCGTGAGGGTGGGCGGGTGGCTCTGGCAAGCCTAGCCGCGCTGGCCGAGTCGTGCCTAGCCTTGCCGGGCAATGACTGAGAAGTTCCGGACGGAAGCGGCCAAGGGCCTTCAATTCAGGGAGCCGCCGATCTTTGAGCGCGGCAGCAAGGGCCGCACTGGCGCTTCCATCGCCCAGCTTGACGTGCCGGAGGTCGATCCGCGGGGCGAACTGGGCGAGCTTTCACGCAAAGTGGCGGCCGGTTTCCCTGAGGTCAGTGAGCCTGAGGCGATACGCCACTTCGTGCGACTGAGTCAGTGGAACTTCAGCATCGACACGCAGTTCTATCCACTCGGGTCCTGCACGATGAAGCACAACCCCAAGGTCAACGAGTGGACCGCCCGGCTCGACGGCTTCGCGAACCTGCATCCCCAAACTCCCGATCATTTGGCCCAGGGCGCGCTCGAGTTGATGGTGCGTCTGTCGAGCTTGCTGGCGGAGATTGTCGGGCTGGATGGCGTGAATCTGCAGCCCGCGGCTGGAGCGCAAGGCGAGCTCACCGGGTTGATGATGATCCGCGCGTACCATCAGAAGCAGGGTCGCTCCCCGCGCAAGGTGTTCATTCCGGATAGCGCGCACGGCACCAACCCTGCTAGCTGCGCGCTCAACGGCTTCGAGGCCGTCCCGTTTCCATCTGGTCCGCGCGGTATCGTGGAACCCGAGGCGCTTGTCGCAGCCATTGAGTCAGCGGGCGCCGACGTCGCCGGCATGATGCTCACGAACCCCAACACGCTAGGGCTCTACGAGAGCGCCATGCCGAAGCTGGCAGCGTTGATTCATGAGCGCGGCGGGCTTGTATACGGCGACGGCGCCAACCTCAACGCCGTGATGGGACGCGCACGACCGGGTGACGCTGGGGTAGACGTCATGCAGTTCAACCTGCACAAGACCTTCACGACACCCCACGGCGGTGGTGGTCCCGGTTCGGGCCCGGTGGCGTTTCGGAGGATCCTAGAGCCCTTCCAGCCGACACCGGTGGTGAGCCTGCGCGGCGACCAATACGTGGTGGACCGAGACCGGCCGGACAGCGTCGGCATGGTGCGCTCCTTCTACGGCAACTTCGGCATGATGGTTCGCGCCTACACGTACATCCGCGAGCTTGGCGCGGAAGGCCTGCGCCAGGTGAGCGACATGGCCGTTCTGAACGCCAACTATGTCGCCGCCCGCTTGCGCGACCATTTTCCGCTCGCCTTCGAGACGCCGATGCTCCACGAGGCCGTCTTCACGGATCGCGCCATCGAAGCGGAGACGACGGTCAAGACGCTCGACATTGCCAAGCGCCTCATCGACTACGGCTTTCACCCGCCTACGGTCTACTTCCCGCTGGTAGTGAAGGGCGCGCTGATGATCGAGCCGACCGAGACCGAGACCAAGCAGACGCTGGATTCGTTCTGTGACTCGCTGATCGCGATTCTAGCGGAGGCTCGCGAGAACCCTGAGCTGCTCAAGACCGCGCCGCACCTCACGCGGCTGGGCCGGCTGGACGAGGCGCGAGCCGCTCGCAAGCCCCGCCTACGCTGGAGCAAGGAAGCGACGGAGTAGGTCAGGTCACCCCCCAGCGCCGCCGCCGCCGCCGGGCAGGCAGCTGCCGGTGCTGCCGCTGGCCGTGCACAACGAGGCGTCGCCGCAATCCTGATCGAGGTTGAAGGCGAGACGACCGGCGTCGCATTTCTCGAGTAACGCCCCTGAGCAGCGGTACTCGCCGGGATCGCACAGGTAGCAAAGGCCGGTCGAGCCGCTGGCCGAGCAGCGACCCGGGCTGGTGCAGGTCTGCGAGAGTCCGTTGACTTGGCCCACGCTGTCGCAGAGCCGTAACTCAGCACCCGAGCACGAGTAGATGCCCGGCACACAGATATCGCACTGACTCTGGGCGTCGTCGCACAGGCCCGCTGACAAACACGCCTCCTTCTGGACGAACCCCGTGCGTCCGTCGTTGCAGACGAGCAAGTTCGCAGTGGCGCACTGATGCTGGGCGACCGCGCAGGCTGGGGAGTCACACTTCTGTCCTGCAGCATTGCAGAGTGCGGCGGTCAGGCATTGGGCCGACGGGGCCCAGCCCGTTCGGTCGTCCTTGCACTTCTGGAGGGCGACGCCGCTACACTGATAGGCCCCCACGGCGCACGGTGCGGCGTTGCAGACGCCAGCGCCCGAGTCGCAATGCGCTTGGGATGTGCAATCCTCCTTCTTCTCGTAGCCGGTGCGATCGCTCTTGCACCGACGCAGCTCGCCCGTCGCCAGGCACTGGAAGTCCTGCCCGGGTTCGCATACCGGCGCGTCGCACTTGCCGCCCGTTGCATCACAAAGCGCGGAGGTTGCGCAGGTGCTGACATCCGTCCACGCCGTGCGGGCAGCGTTGCAGGTCTGGAGCTCGGCGCCGGTGCAGTGGAAGGCGCCTACACTGCAAAAAGGTGTCGTGCAGGTTTGGCCCGAAGCGCTGCAGAGCGCCTGGCTCGCGCACGTGTCTACCGTCTCCCAGCCGAGCTGATCCGCGCGGCACTTTTCCAGCACGCTGCCGCTGCACTGGTGGTCGCCCGGGGTGCAGGGGGCGGTGGTGCATTTCTTGGTCGTGGCGCTGCAGTGCCCAGCGGTAGCGCAGGTGTCAACCGCAACGTAGCCGTCGCGGTCGGCGTTGCACACGCTCAGCACGTCGGCCTGGCAGGAGAATTCCGCAGGCTGGCAGACAGGCTTGATGCACACGCCGTTGGTTTCATCGCACAACGCTGTGGTGTCGCAGAAGGCCATCGGCATGAAGCCCGTGCGGCCTTCATTGCAGATGTTCAAGGTGCTGCCAGAGCAGCTGAACTCGCCCACGTCGCAGAAGGGCGGATCACACGCGCCCGTGGCCGCGTCGCACAAGGTTGGGGTGGCGCAGGTCTCGGTGGGATCCCAACCCATGCGGTCCGCGCGGCACTGCTCAAGGGCGGCGTCGCTGCACTGGTACTCGCTGGCGATGCAGGGCGCGTCCATACAACTGCCGGCGCTGGCACTGCAGTGGCCTGCGCTGATGCAGGTGTCGAGCGTGACCCAGGCGTCGCGGTCTTGCCCACATTCTTCTAGGTCGGCATC
>JANNWK010000379.1:0-4944 GCA_031408355.1 Myxococcales bacterium | reverse complement strand
GAGTCCGGAGCGCCTCGGGGCCAAGCGAACAGACGCTCAGTATGAGCGCGCCGGCCGAGAGGGTGACGTGGCGTACGTCCAGAGGCAGGCCGAAGAATTTGCCCATGACTGGCGTCATACCGAGCAGAAACCCGAGCGTGCTGTTGCCCCCGAAGCCCGCGATGTTGCGCTGCAGGAAGCCCGCCAGAAAGCGCATCGGTCGGCGCCCCACGAAGCGTGCGAGGCGGTGCTCGGCGATGGCTTCGGGCAAGCGTCGGTAGACGGCCCAGTTCTCGAGCCAGCCGGCGGCGATGCTGGAGGACCAGAGCAGCACGCCGGTGAGTGCAGCGTAGAAGAGCGTGCCGCTCTGCGTCGGGTGTAGCGAATGCAGGACGTAGGCTGCCGTTTCCGCGTCCAGGAAGGAGCTGCCCTGGCGGGCCTTCCAGAAGTAGTCGAGCGCAAAGGCCGCCGGGACGACCATGCCGATGTTGCCGATGGCTGCGGCCAACTGCGAGCGCGTGATGCGCGCAATCATCGCCACCAGCGCTGAAAGGTCCGGGTGGTGGGCGCTTTCTCGCAACGTGCCGGCGAGCGCCGCGGCGGTCATTGACGGCTGCTTGGTAGCCAGCGTGAAGCCCAGCAGCTGCATCAGAATGAAGCTGCTGGAATAGTTGCAGGCGGCTAGCATGCCTTCGGCGAACGGCGCTAAATGAGCCCCGTTGATCAAGAATTTCATGCCGGCTGTGCCGGCCGTCAGGACGCCGCCGCCACTCGCCGAGAGCAGCATTTTCAGGTATTCGGTGCGCGAAGAGGTGATGTAGTGCTCCCCGGTGTGGCCCGCCCGTTCGATGATTTTGCGCGCCAGCAAGTGCAAATTGCCGCCGACGATGTCGCTCAACTTGCGATCCCTGAGCCGCAGCGTGACAAGCTCGACGAGCAGGGATTTTACTTCGGTGGCGCGACCGAGCTCGGAGTAAGGCTCTAGCTGTCGGAGCAAGCTGGTCAGCCTGTCGAGGCTTCGACCGATCAGCTCCAAGCGGTACACGACGTCCACGCTGACTCCGAACTCCTCGAGATTCGTGACCACCACGGCGGTCACGGCGCCGCAGGCCTGCATCACCTCGTGACAGTCGTCCATCAGCGCGCGCAGCGTGAGCGCGGTTTGGTGACGTTCCTGCTCGGCAAGCTGGTAGCTACCGACGCTCACCAGCAGAGCATCGACCGCGCGCGGCAGCCGGCAAAATGGCGATTGTTGCAGTTTGACGCGCGGGCTGCGGGCTCGCAGCACGTCCGAAAGCCCCACCGCGGAGATGCGCAACGCGAGCAGGCTGCAGGCGTCAGCGAGGTGTTCCCGGAGCGGCGCCCACGGCGAAAGCCCGGCTTCGGTCGTGTGGAGCAGGCCGTTGAAGGCGGCGATCAGTTCGGGCGGCGTCGCCTGGAGCGCGCGCAAGGCAGCCAGATTCGGCAGCAGGCGCCCGACGAGCTGCAGTAGATCTTGCTCGTCGCGCGGCTCGGGCAAGAGCCCGCGCGAGATGCGATCGATTGTCTCTGCCAAGAAGCCGCGGTCTGTTGGCAGGCCGAGCCGACCGAACAGGCCGCCCCCGACGCTCTCGTTCAGTACGCTGCCGATCGTGGCCGCGAGCCCCAGTCGGAAGGCGGGCGTGGTCTCTAGCGCGAGTAGCAGGCAACGCAGTCGGAGCACTTCAGGGGCCTCACGCTCGGCCCGATTTCGCGCTGGGCTTGAGGTGGGCACCGCTCGTCGCGAGCGCAACCAGCGGAACAACTTCTCGAGCGCGGTCACTCGGGAGGCCAACGGCTCCTCCGGACGGCACTGGCTCAGCGCCTCGTGCAGATGCCGGAGGGCGCGGTGCCGCGGAGAGCTGGGCGCAAGCCCGCGCCCGAACGTCTCGAGGTCGGGCACGCTATGAGAGTGAGGAGCCTCAGGTTGCATGGCGGAGCTGGACCCTAGTTCGCCAGGCCACCGGCGGCACGCTCCCTGCCCTCGACGTGCTAGGCTCTCGACGAGGACCCGACTTGCTGCCTTTGCGCTACTCAAGAAACTATCGGTGTTGGTCTCTGGCGGTCGGCGTACTCGCTGCCTCCGGTTGCGGTAGTGCGGCAGACTCCCCGATCCTGCAGCCGAACCCGGGGCGCGCCGGAGGCTCGACGGGAGGCACCGATTCTGCAACCGGTGGCTCCCTTGCGGAAGCCGAGGGCGGCCGGGTCAGTCCCGGAGTCGGCGGCTCGTTGGCGAAGGGCGGAATGGGCGGCAAGGGCCCAACGGCGGGAGCCGGCGGACGAGACACAGGCATCGGCGGAGCGGTCGAGGGCGGCGGCGGGCAAGGCGGCGATGCGCCAAACGGCGGCAGCGGCGGGACCGCTGGCGCTGGCGGGAACGCAGGGCTCGGAGGGGTTGGCGGCAACCCAGGCATCCCCGGCAGCGTCAGCATCACGGCCTTCGCCGACACCTACGTGGATTCCTGTAACCCGAGCGACAACTTTGCAGCCTCGACGACGCTCTTGGTGGATACAGCCCCGTGCGTTTACCAGATGCTCCTCAAGCCGAGCACTTTGGCCCTGGTGCCGGTGGGCGCGGTCGTGACCTCCGCCACTTTGTTCCTGACCGCGACTGACGCCGGCGATTCGGTTGACGTGAACACGCTAAGCGCAGAGTGGCAGGTGGCCTCGGTGACTTGGACCAACCGACCCATGGGCGTCAGCAAGATCGGCTCTTTTGTGCCGGTGGTGGGTAAATTGAGCATCGATCTGACGAGTCAGGTTCAGGGCTGGCTGCTCGGCAACGGGCTTCAAGGGCTCGTGTTCACCACGACCGGTGAGGGTGGTTCTGACTACCAAAGCTCGGAAGCGGCTGCTCTTGCCAATCGCCCAACGCTGACGGTCGAGTACACGCTTTAACTTCGGGAGCGTGCTACCCGCCCCTCGCATGGGTCTGCAGTGGCACCGGAAAATCGCGCGCTGCGGAAAAGCTTGAGCTGATCTAGCCGCCGGCACGACACTGGATCGTGAATGGTGAGTGAAAACGCGCTTAAGCGTCCGCTGCTCGTTCCAGAGCCGGACGCCGCCCTCGTGGCGCGCGCGGCGAGCGGTGACCAGCGCGCTTTTGCGCAGCTCTACCGCCGCCATGCTCGCTACGTCGCGAGCGTCGCATTTCGGATGCTCGGCGACGTGAGCGAGCTGGACGACGTGGTTCAGGAGACCTTCGTGATCTGCCTGAAGAGCTTGTCCCGCCTACAGCAACCGGAGCGACTACGCGCCTGGCTGGTCACCATCGCGGTGCGTCGGGTGCAGCGCCGCCTTTCGGCGCGCGTGCGGCGCCGCTGGCTGGGCGTTGAGGTTGGGCTCGTGTCGCCCAGTGCCTCCGACCCGCAATTGTCGCGCGAGGTGAGCGAGCTTTACCGGTCGCTCGAGCAGCTCTCGCCCAAGCTGCGGGTGCCTTGGACGCTGTCGCGCGTCGAGGGCGGCAGCTTGGAGGAGGTCGCGGCGTGGTGCGAAATTTCGCTGGCCACCGTGAAGCGGCGCTTGGCGCGAGCCGACGAGTACCTGAAGAGGAGGATGGAACATGGATGAGCTGTTGGCGCGGGCGCGCACGGAGCTTGAGCCGCCCTGGGATGACCTGCGGGAGGCGCGCGTGTTGTCGCGGGTTTTGGACGAAGCGGGGCTAGCCAAAGAGCTGCCGGCTTGGCGTCGACCGTGGCTCAGGGCTGGCTTCGGGGGGCTGGCGGTCGCCGCAGTGCTGGCGGGCGTTTGGCTGTTTTCATCAGCCGGTTCGGTGCCGCGTCAGGCAGGGCCAGCTCCGGCCGAGGCCGTGACAGCGACGGCCACACCGGAGGCTTCTTCGCTCTTGGCCCTGGCGGACGGCTCCAAGGCGTTCCTCACGCCGGGTGCTGAGGTGCAGGCGCTCGAGCAGAGCCCCCGTCTGGTGCGCCTGGCTCAGCGGGTAGGCACCGTTCGCTATGAGGTGAAACCCGATACGCAGCGACCGTTCACCGTCGTGGCCAGAGGCGTTGAGGTGCGGGTCATCGGCACGGTGTTTACGGTTGCCGTGGATCCGGAGGGTGTGCGCGTTTCGGTCGAACGAGGCCTGGTCGCGGTGACGAGCGGAACGCGCGCCGTGGAGCTTTCGCCCGGCGAGAACCTGCGCCTCAGCTCGCGCGATTTGCCCAGCGAAGTCAGCGACAAGCCGGTGGCTTCGGCGAGTCCGGTAGCGTTGACGTCGCCATCAGCGGCGCCTGCCGGCTCGGGCGCTTCGCCGGCGGTCCTGATGGCTGAGGCCGATGCGGCTCGGGCGCGTGGTGACTTGGCGGCGGCCGAGCGCGTTCTCGGCCGACTCGTCGCGGAGCACGCCGGGAGCCCGCAGGCGACGAGCGCTCGGTTCTCGCTCGGACGCATCCAGAGCGCGCGCGGCAACTTCGCCGGCGCCGCGCGCACCTTCGAGGCGCTGCGCCAGCGTGCGCCCAGCGGTCCGCTGGCGGAGGACGCGCTGGCGGAGGCCGCGAATGCCTGGGCGCTCGCGGGTCAATCGGCCCAAGCCAGCGCGCTTTCGACGCAATACCTGGCGCGCTTCCCGCAGGGTCCACACGCCGAGCGCATGCGACGGCTCGGCGCGAAGTGAGAGCCCTTCTTGCCCTCGCCGAGCGGGATGAGGCTCCACGCTGCCGGTCGATACCGTTCGCGGGCAACAGACGCGGCGTCAGTGGAGCCAGCAGGTCAGGCTCAGGCGTTGCGCCCCAGTCCACTCTTGAGTAGTTTCGACGGCATGCGGTGGTTGGGCTCGGGTCCTTGGGTCGCCATAGTCATGGTCCTTGGGAGGCTGAGCGTTCAGGGCTTCGACGGGGCCCGCTACGGCAGCGAGCTCAGCGAGCTCAGCGCCTAGCGCGTCCGCGACGCGGCCAATGACGTCCAATGCTACGCTCGCTCGAGCTAAATGGGCGGCGTCGTCAACCT
>JANNWK010000378.1:0-1772 GCA_031408355.1 Myxococcales bacterium | reverse complement strand
CGAGGTGGGTCGCTGACGTCGCCGGCCCGCTTGTCCTCCAGCGTTCGAGTCAGCCCTATTTCAAGTCACTCCACTTCAAGGAACGCTCCAAGGCGGGGGCAGTCGAACACCGTGTGATGCATTTGCCATCGGCAAACGAAGCCCTGGCGGAAGCTTTGCTGCTCGACGAGTGTGCGCGTAGCCCGGCCTTCAAGAATCCCGCCAGCGTCTTCAGCTACGAACTGGCTGGCGCGAGCACGACTGAAGGCGTCTTCGTCCACTACTTCAGGGGCCTACGCAAGCGGCACGAGGCGATAGCCGCTGCCTGCAAGGCGGAGCCCAACAGAGTCGTGCACTACACCGACATCCGCCGCTTTTACCCGTCGATCGCGCCTGAACTCGCCTCAAAGGCGTGGCGGGAGCACGCCGGGCGGGGAGGGCTGTCGCCCGGCATGACGGAGCTCGGAGCAAAACTAATTACCGATCACGATGCTGTGAAACCTGGAGGCGTGGCGCAGGTTCTGACCGGACCGATGTTGAGCCACCTGCTTGGAAATCTCGTTCTTCGATCGCTCGACGAGGCTATGGCGAACGCTCCCGCTCGCTACTTTCGTTACGTTGACGACATTGTTTTCGTGGGTTCGTCGCAGCAGGTGCAAGACGCGCACCGGGACCTCGCGGCCCGACTGAGCGACCTGGGCTTACAGTTGCACCCCGACCAATCCGACAAGCACATCGTTGTTTCCGGGAACGATTGGCTGGCGGGTCAGCACGACTTCCAAGACAGTACGCGAGGTATTTCCTGGAAGACCTTGGTCGGCGGCATCAAGCGGTACTTGACCACGTGGCCAGACCGAGCCCCTGCGCTCCGAGCGGCGTTGCGCGAGGCGGGCGCTCGGTTGCCCGTGCTGGACTATCGGCATGCCATCCGTGAGCGGGCGTTCCTGGCGCGCATCTCGAGCCTAAGCCAGTTGCCGTGGTTTCGAGCGCGCGCGCAGGCTCACTCCTTACCCCAGCTTGTAAAGCAGGTCGTTTCCTTGCGCGAATCCTACCATCACGAAGCGCAAGCCCTCATTGACCAGCTCGCCTCCCTCAAGGGCTACGAGCGCAAGCGTCAGATTCCCAAGCTTCGCTATCGTGCCGGGCGCCTCGTATACCTGGCCCATCCGCACGCGCTCGTCGCGCTTTCCGAGCAGCTGCGGCAGATTCCCGAACTGACCTTCCAAGCCTGCGTTCTTCACGCCGTTGCAACCGGCGAAGTCGACGAACTGCTCACCCTCGGCACCAACGCCGTCCAGGCCGCCGCGCAGGCACTCCGGGCCGCCGGGAAGCCGGCCAAGTCGATGAGCCCAATTGAGACAGACGTGCAGACACAAGGGTTGGCTGTCCTAGCGTTCAACGGGGTTGACGTGGAGACCGTCGGGCGCGCCGACTGGAAGAATGATCAACTCGTTCGCATTGCGAGGCAGGGGCCGTCCATTGAAGAAATGAAGAGTCCGGATCCCTTTCTTCGCGAATTCGCGTGCCTTCACGGCCTCGCCGAGAGTCCGCGGCATCCCGACGTGCTCGAGACCGCGTTCGACGAAGACGAGGAGCTGTCGCTCGACGTCATGAACGATCTCAGAGCGTCGGGCGCATCCTGACGTTTACCATGCTTCGCTAGGCACGCCAGTTCGGCCTGCGGCGCGTCGCTGGCCGTAAATGCATACTCCACGCCACGACGCGGCCGGAATCGGCCGTAGTTCCGTCTGCACTGATTCGAGCGACCTCTGCAGGTGCCTCGGAGAGCACGG
>JANNWK010000377.1:0-17343 GCA_031408355.1 Myxococcales bacterium | reverse complement strand
CTGACGGAAGAACTGGCACGAAACGCGCGTCGAAACGCTGGATATTGACTGGTTTCAAGGCCTCGGAGCCTGCTTGTGCTGGCCTCCGCGCCGCGTCGATTCGGGTTTACAGATGGAAATCCCGCCCGCTATAACTAGTGGACTCGATGCGCGTTCTCGCAGCCATCGCCCTTGGTTACTTCCTGGTTGTCGGCAAGCTCGGCGGCGAGTCGGCGCACGCGCAGCTCGGCGGCGGACTGATGGACCCGGCGCGGGCCAAGCTCGATCAGACCCTGGAGGTTGCCTTCCAGGAGCCGCTCTCGTTCGACCTCGCGCTCGACACACCGAAGCGACGGGTGGCGCCAGGGAGTCGCGTCATCTCGCTCACGGGTGGCTGCCGTGCCGCACAGCAGCCGTACGATCTGCTGATCCACTTCCACGGTGCGCCTGCGGTCCTCGAGGCAGCCTTCGAGAAGTCCGGCATCGACGGAGTGCTTGTGGTTTACAACTGGGGCATCGGCTCCGGGAAGTACGAGGACGCCTTCCAGGCGCCGGGCGCATTCGCTGGCCTGCTCACGCGCCTCGAGCAGGGCGTCCGCGAGCTTTGTCCGACCGCGGCCTCGCCGAAGCGCATTGGTTTGAGCGGGTGGAGCGCCGGCTACGGTGCCATCTGGCGGATTCTGGATCGTTCGGCGGATGCGGTGCGCATCGACTCCGTGCTGCTTTCTGATGGCTTGCACGCAGGCTTCGTGGGTGACGAGCGTGCGCGCGAAGTGAATCCAGCGCAGATGGCCGCGTTCACGCTCTTCGCGGACCAGGCCGTCCAGGACAAGCGCCTGTTTGCCATCACCCATTCTTCGATCGCCACGCCGTACGCGAGCACCACCGAGACTTCGGGCTTCTTGCTCGACGCCGAGGGGGTTTCGCGTAAGCAGATGAACGCGCCAGGGCCGCGGCTGGACATGCAGCTCACCTCCGCCGCTGACCGTGGCTCGTTCCACGTTCGGGGTTTTTCTGGGATGGACAAGGCTGCCCATGCCAATCAGCTCTACGCCTTTGGGGAGCTACTTCTCCCTTACCTTCACGAACGCTGGCGTTAAGGCGAGTCGCCTGGTTACTTGCAGCCCAAGAAGGTGCTGCACTTTTTCTTCTTGGCGCCGGGCTTGGTGTCTACTGTCGGTTTGACGGCAGGCTTGGCCGTTGTCTTCACTGCCTCTGCCACGGGTTTGGTCGCGGGCTTCGACGCGGGTTTGGCGGGCGTGGGCGTTGCCGGGGCTGGCTTCTTGGGGGCGGCCTGCTGAGCTCGGGGCGGGGCAGCGGCGGGCGTGACGACGGGGGCTGCTGGCGGAGTGGTAGACGCCGCCGCAGCGGTAGCTGTCACGTCAGCGGCGGGGGGGGCTGCCGCGACGTCCGCGGTGGGGGCTGGGGCGCCGGTAGGAGCTTGCGCGGCAGAAGTCTGGGCGCTGGCCTCTGCCGGGGAGCCCTCGCTCCCGTTGTTGCGGCCGACCAGGGCTACGGCGGCCACGGACACGCCCGCGAGCAACACGACACCCGCGCCAATCAAGAGGCCGAGCTTCGAGCGTTTGGGAACGCCCGCCGGAACGTCGTCGTCTTCCGAGCTTGAGAGCTGCGTCGCAGCGGCGGGCACGGCGTTGGCGGCGGGCAGGCCGAGTGAAGCGGGCGATGGCTCCGGCTGAAATACCAGGGGCTGTGCGATCGCTGCTGCGATGCCCGGCATGGAGCGTGGTCCGCCTCCGCCCCGTGAACCGACCTGCTCAGCGGCTCCCCAAAACTCGCGAGCTAGTTCGCCAGCGCTCCGGAAGCGCTCGTGCGGTTGAAGTGAGAGAGCGCGCGCGAACCATGGGTCGAAGCCGCGATCGAGCGCGACGCCGATCTCTTCGGCGCGCTCGCTTACCGGGGAAAGCGACTGGTTCAGCTCCGACCAATGGGCGTGGGCGTCGAAGCCGGGGCTTCGCAGCGAGCGAAATAGAGTGCCGCGGGTGAGCGCGAAGAACGCCAACGCCCCCAGCGCGAAGAGATCCATGGCCACCGTCGCGGTCGCTGCGACGTCGACGCCTTCAGGTGGCGTGTAACCCGGGGGGCCACCCCACCCCATGGCCTGGGGGGAGCCACGCCGGAGCGCGCTGACTCCGAAATCGGTGATGCGTACCCATTCCGGATTGGTGGGCGAAATGAACACGTTCTGCGGCTTCAGATCACGATGGACGAGGCCCGAGGCGTGGGCGGCGTCAAGCGCCCGTGCCAAGACGCCCAGCGCCCGCCGCAAGTCCCCGGCACCGAGCGGTCCGTGCGCCAGGGCGTGTCGGTCCAGCGACGGCCAGGAAATGCGTTCGGCGGTGCTGAAGGCCAGCCCAGTGTTGGCGTCGATGCCGAAATCGTAGGCGCGGGCGATGCCCTCAACGCCTAGCCCGGAGGCCTGCCGAGCCAACGTCTGGTACTCGGAGAGCGCGGCAGCGCGCGTCGCGATGCTCGGCTCGAACACCTTGAGCGCCACTTGTGCCTGCCCGCGCAGATCCGCGGCGACGTATACTTGGCTGAGCTCTCCTTCGCCGATCGCTTCGGCGATCTGGTAGCGCCCCGAAAGAACCGTGCCCGGAGCGAGGGTACGATAGAGCATCAGCTCGCCCCGCGACTGCGTGGGCTCGTGATGTTCAAGGCTGCCCCCTGAGCGACTGCACTGACTGCATGATCTTGGGCGCTTCCGCTTCAGCGGCTGACTCGACGACGAAGCCGATGCCGAGTATCGTGCGCTCGGGGAGAGGTTTGCCGAGCAGCACCAAGAGTGTGCCCTGCCCCTTGCTTCCCAAGGACAGCGTCTCCCCCTGCTGGGCCGGCGTGACCTCCCACAGCTCGACGGTGCCTTCGCCGGCGGGCAGCTTTTGCTGGGGCTTCTTCAGGCGGCGCTTGAGCTTGTCGGGCTTGAACCCGGTGACGCCTTGTTTGGTGATCATGGCCTCGATGGCGGGGGCGACGTCATCGGGGCCGGGACTCGGTGCGAAGATCATCATGGCGGTGCCATCAGGGTGGACCGCGATGCTGCCATCCGGCGTCCGGGCGTAGTGCCAACCTTCGGGGGGCGTGAACCAGGCGCCATCGTTGCCGACCCGCAGCCGCGTGTCGGGGGCGGCCGAGCAGTTTTCGGCAAGGTCCTCACATTTGGGCGGCGGCGGTGGCGGCGGGGCGACGGCAACCGGCGCCATCGGCGCGGGCGCGACGCTGGGCGCAGCCTGAGCCGGCTGTCCGCTCCATGCCACGGGAGGCTTCGGGTAGCCGCACGCTGAAGCTGCTACCAGGCCTCCACTGAGCAAGAGGAGCCCCAGCGCGCGGACTGATGACGGACCGGACACTGCTGAAGAAGAGGGCGAAATCACGATGCGGGACAAAAGCATAGCTTGCCCTGGACCGCAAAAAGGCCGCCCAAGCCGGCCACAAACCGGTCGGCGTGCTCCGCCGGGCCGTCGGGTTAGCGCGGCGAGGTTGGCCGAGCTGGTTGCGACGCGCCCGAGGTGATGTCGCTCTTCCGTGCAGGCGCAGCTGCAGGCGCAGCTGCAGCTGCGGCGGGCGAGGGCTCGGTGTCGCGGACTTCCGTCTGGGACTCCTCAACCGGCCCGGAGGGCTCAGGCGCAGCGGTGTTGCCCGCTACCGCCTCTCTCGGAGCCGGCCTGGGCCGGGTACGGGGCGCTTCGCCGGGTCCGGCGTAGTCGACCCAGTAGGCCGCCGCTTCACGCACGTCCAGGTGTACGAATGTCGAGTTTGGGTAGAAGCCAACGCCAGCGTTGCGGAAACGACGGACGTAGTCGCGCAGCACGCTGTTCGAGACACCGGGAATGCCAAAATCAACGGCCTGGCTCGTCTTGTGGCGAGAGTCCTCGAAGTAGGAATGATCGCGGTAACCACTCACGACGCGCAGCGTGCGCCCGCCAAAATGTTCGCTCACGTCGGCGAGCAGCGCGATCAAGCGCGCGTCAACGCGCGGGTGCGTGCCCGTCGCGCCGAACAGCTTCGAGATGGCGGCTATGGCGGCTGGCGCCACCTTGCCCTTTCTGTCGAAGACGACTCCTCGATAGCGGGACGTGTAGGTTGAAAGCTCTACGTAGCCCTTCTTGCCAGGTGGGCTCGCCTTGCCCTGAGGCTTTCCGTCGCTCTCCTCTACATTGGAAAGGCCGCCCGCGAGCGGTAAGGTGCCGGGGATGCGTAAGGCTTGCCCGGGCTTGAGCTTGTCGCGCCGGCGGATCCGATTCGTCTCGCACAGGGCGTCGACGGAAACCTGATAACGGCGGGCGATCGTCTCGAGTCGCTGACCCGAAGCTACCACGTGGGTGGTGGGCTGTTCCGGCGCCGCGAGCGCTCTCCCGGTCCCGCCTACGGCCTTGCCCGGGGCGGTCACCGCCTGCACCTCCGGCGGACCATGCAGGCGGCGGGTGAGCGAGCCGTCCTTGTCGCTGCGGCTCGGAATAAGCAGCTTCCGACCGACCTTGAGGTGAGCGCCGCGCTCGATGCCGTTGGCGGTGCACAGCGCGTCGACGCCCACCCCGTAGCGTTTCGCGATGGACCCGAGTCGCTGCCCGCTAGAAATCGTATGGAATCGGGCCGAGCTTTTGGCGGTCGCGACCCCCGCCCACCCCAGGAGCAGCAAGAAGACGAGGGTGGCTCGGAACGCGCTCACTCCGGTTGTTTAGCCTGGCTTTGGCTGGTGTCCATAATATTTAGCAAGGCTGCAATCGGCTACAAATCCGCGCAACTGGCGCGCAGCCTGGGCCGAGAGGTGTATATCCGCTCGGCGGCGCCATGCGACTGCATCAATTCTTCCAGATTCTTGGGTGGCTGACGGTCACCGGCTTCGTGGTTTCAGCTCCGGCCGGCGCTCGGGCTTCGGAGCCGTCGGCCTCCGAGCTCAACGTGGCTCGCCGCCTCTTTGAGGAAGGCGCCGAGCTGGCCCGGCAGGGGCGCTGGCCTGAGGCGGCCGCCACGTTCCGCAAAGTTATTGCGATCAAGGACACGCCAGGAGTTCGCTTCCACCTGGCCCGTTGCGAAGAAGAGCAGAGCCGGTTGGTCGAAGCTCTGCTCGAATACGATCGCGCCCAAGAGCTGCTCGGCGCAGGGATGAAGGCGCCTGACGTGGGCAACCTGCTAGGTCCAGCGCGCGCGCGTGTTCAGGCGCGCGTTGCGCTCCTCACGCTGCGCGTTCCACCCGAAGTTACGAGTGCCGGCGTCGAAATGGACGGCATCCCGCTGTCGCCCTCAGTGATCGGCGTGCCCTTGCCAGTCAATCCCGGCAAGCACCGGCTTTCAGCCGTCGCCGCCGGCCGCGTGAGCCAAAGCGTCGAGTTGGAGCTGAGCGCCGGCGAGTCACGCGAGTTTAGCTTCGGGCTCACGGCGACACCGCGTTCGGCGGCTCCGGAGCCCGCGCAGCCCGCGCGGCCCGCGCACCTGCCAGCCCGTGACGCGGGGGCAAGCGGCGGTTTCCCCGGGCGCAGCGTAGCGCTCGTGGCCGAAGCCTCATTGTTCGTGGTGGGTCTCGGCGTGGGCCTAGCGTCCAGCGTTGCCCGGGCATCGGCGCTTGATCGGCTGCAGCTTGCTGAAGCGAAGGTGTCGGCTCAAGACGCCAGTGGCAGCGGCTGCACTCCTCCGGCTCCGGTGGCAGGTTGCGCAGAATTGGCGGAGGCGCGTCGCGATGGCAGTCGGGCGAGCCTCCTGGCTGCGACGGGCTTCATCGGTGCCGGGGCGAGCGCCGCGGCGTTCGGGTTGACCTGGTGGCTGTGGCCCGAGCGCGCGGCTCCCGCGGCCGAGCTGCGAGCCGAGATAGCACCGGGAGCCGTTCGACTCGCGGTGTCCGGCCGCTTCTAGAAATGCAGAAGGCCCGCACTTGCGGGCCCACCGGGTTCGAGCCTGCTCAGCGCAGGTTCTTGGCGCTCAGCGCGCGAAATACTGCGTTGCTCGCTTCTGCCCCTTGGTCCTCAGCTGCTTGCCCGCGATGAGCTTCTTTGCCGGCAGGTTCAGCTCCTTCGTCGAGATGCCCATGCCATCAGCGATCTGCTCGATACGCTGGCCCGGGTGGCTCTTGACGAAGTCCAGCAGGCGCCCCGTCAGCCGCTCGATCTCGTCCGGAGCGCGCTTGGCGCCCTTCTCGCGCGACGCGGCAGCACGACCTCGCCCACCACGGACGGCGACGACGACAGGCGCGGCAGCGCGGCGACCACCGCGGCCGCGGCCAGGGGAGGGGCGGGCGCCGGCAAGCGCGGCGCTGACGGTCTCCATCGCGGACTCTCGGATGAGGTCGGCAAGGTCACTAGCGAATTGTTCCACACGAGCCCGGAGGCGATCATCAAGGGTGTTGGCCATCGCGAGCGTGTAGATCATTGCCGAAGTGGATGTCAATCTGAAGCCGGCGATAGCGCTGCGCTCCGTCTCGCGTCACCCAAGCTGCTGGCTCGACGTTGGTCAAACGTGCCAATCGCCAGTTTGTCTGTTGCGCCTGCCCGGACACGGCCCGTGGCCGCAAAGCCACGCACCTTCGCGCACACGCCCCCCAAATTCGCGGTTTTTCTGGCTGGCCTCGGATTTGCTGATGAAACCAATCAAGCCCTCGGTTGTCAGACACGGTGAGCGAGGGAGTTTTCGAGTTTCCGAACGTACTTAAGGAGCAATCATCATGAGCCGTCCGAAAATCGCGATTTGGGTACTGGCGCTTGGGGCCTGTGTGGGAGTGACTTCGCTCACGCAGTCGGCCAAGGCCTGCGGTGGGGAGTGGTATCCCGTCATGCAGGTGGATCCGCGTATTCATGGGGTGGCGCAGGCGGAGAAGTCGCTCGCTGATGGGCAACACCTGGCGGCAGCGGCGAGCGTCATTCGCATGATGCCGCACCTGAGAACGCTGAAGGCGAAGCCAGGCTCGCTGGTCGGCCGGGCCGAGCGCGTGCTGGCGCTCTCTTTGGCGCGCGCTGACGGTTCGCTTCCGGTGTTGGCGGAAGTGCCCCGCGATGCCCTTGGCAATTGGCGGGGCGAGAAGGCGGAGCACGCAGCGAACAACTTGGCGTGGTCGATCGAGGTGCTTCGGCGTCAGTCTGATGCCAAGGCGGACGATGTCGCACTGAAGACGGATCTGGCCGAGGCGCTTTCGCGTCTGGAACCGCATCGCGCGGAGGCCCGCAGCATCCTGGAGGATCTAGCGAAGCGTGATCTCATCGCCTCGCCGCAGGGCTACGCGGCGCTGGCGGCGCTTCGCAGCCGGTCGGGCGATGCCAACGGCCAGAAGCTGGCACTGAAACGCTGCGAGGCGATGGCGAAGAGCCAGGACGCCTGCGTGCTGCGCAGCTGATAGTCTTCCGGTCGCCATGCCCCACCTCTCTCGGCGCCTGAGCTGGGCCGTCGCTCTCTTGTTGTGGGCTGCAGCCTGCAAGGAGCCCAGCCGCGGCAAGCTCATGCCGATGAAGCCGAGTTCGCAGCAGATTGCGCCCTCGCCCTCGGCGGAGCCGCCCCTGCCCAGGTTCGTCGCGGGCAGCGCCGAGCAGGGCAAGCTGCTCGTGGGTCAGTTCGAATGTAATCGGTGTCACGAGGGTACGGGGCTACCGGCGCCGAGTATCGACAAGGACTGCGTGCGCTGCCATGAGCAGATCGCCACCGACCAGTTCAAGGCGCCCGCAAGCAAGCTCGCCCAGTGGAAGCCGCACATCATGCCCTATCGGGATGTGCCGTCGCTCACCAGCATGGGCGAACGCCTGCGGCCGGAGTGGGTCATGGACTACTTGCTAAATCCCCGCGATCTGCGGCCGAACCTGGCTCAGACGATGCCGCGACTGGCGCTTTCACAGGAGCAGGCCCGCGATATCACCACCTATTTGTTGGCGTCGAAATCGGCCGTGCTGGCTGCCTCGTCGACCATGAGCGTGACAGCCAACTCTCAGCATATACAGCGTGGCCGGGAGCTCGTCGCGAGTCGGGCTTGTGTTGCTTGCCACGCGACGAGCGGACAGGGACCCTCGCTCCCGCAGGGGGAGCCGCCCCCGCGAACGATTGGCTTGGCTCCCGACCTAAGCTTTGTGGGCCAACGCAGCGAGCCCGACCAGCTGGCGCGCTGGCTACTTCAACCGAGTCAGCTGAAGTCGGATGCCGCGATGCCGAGCCTCGGGTTACGTTCGGATGAGGCCCGCGACATCGCTGCGTTCCTCGCGTTCGCTGGGCTTGCCCCGCCACCGCCACGAGCGCCGCCCATTCGGCTGCCGATCCTCTCGCGACGCGTCGGCTTCGAAGAGGTAAACGAGCGGGTGTTCGCGGTGACCTGTCGCCATTGCCACACCAACCCGGATCTTGCCAATGGCGACGGCGGCCCCGGCAACACGGGGGGGTTTGGTTTCCCGGGTCTCCGGATCGACTTTTCCAGCTATCAGGGCATCCAGTCCGGCAGCGTGGACCCGCAGGGCAAGCGAGTGAGCCTGTTTACACCGACCAAGCAGGGTGTTCCGCGGCTAGTGGCCGTGCTGCTGGCACGAGGGCGCGAGCATGCGGGTCAGGTCTCGAGCGAGGTCCGCGGCATGCCACTGGGGCTCCCGAGCTTGACCGCCGAGCAGATCCAGCTCGTGGAGTCGTGGGTCGACCAGGGGCGTCCGCTCTAGCGCTTCTGCCGTGTAGCGAAGCGGGAATGCGCCGTCGTGAAGGCCGTGGTCACTTATCGAAGTCGCGGTTTGCTCGGTTCCAAGGCTGCAAATATCGCCTGTCGCGGCGAGGGTGGTAACCTATCGGCGGCCGCTAGCAACGAGCATGTCCGATCCCCGTTCCCCTCTCGCCGGGCGTTTCGCCTTCGCTGGTCTCTTGCGAACCAGCCAGGGTCCGCGGCGCTGGATCGCCACGGAGCCCGACACGGGTCGTCGTGTCGTGGCCGTCGCGGTCGAAGCGGGTCGTCTCTCCACGCTTGAGGCTGCCAAGGGCGTGAAGCACCGGCACTTGGCCGGCATCATCGAGGTCGTACGCGATGTGGACCCGGCGGCGCTGCCGGAAGGCGTGCTGCTCTCGACCGCGGGCGGCGTGGTCGTGGCCGAGTATGTGCCGGGCCGAACGCTACGAAATCAGCTCGAGCTTTCGCCGATGAACGCCGCCAAGGCAGTGGCCTGGACGCTGCGATTGGCCGAAGCCGTGCAGGCTTTGCACCAGGCCGGCGGCGCGCATGGCGCGATCTCACCCCGGAGTCTGGTCGCGGAGGCTGAAGGTAGAAAGATCGCGCCGGTGCTGTCGCAGCTGCTGGCGCAGCCCGTCGGCGCCTTTTGTCCGCCCGAGCGGCTGCGCGGTAGCGTTGAAACCGCGGGCGACGATGTCTGGGCACTGCACGCCGTGCTGTTTGCGATGCTAACGCGCGAAGCACCGTTCCAGGGTGGCGTTCGCGAAGCGTTGCTCAAGAGCATGGCGTCTGGGCGGCCCAAGGCTCTCGCCGCGTTCGGCGTCGATGAGCCGGTGCTCGACGAGATCATCGGCCGCGGTCTGGAGGCTGAGAAGCGGCTCCGCCTGACCGACCTGCCTGAATTGGTGCAGGCGCTCGACGGCTGGGAGCGCGATCGCACCCTAATGCCGCCGAAGCGAGCCTTGCCGGCGCGCCCCGGCTCGCGCGGCTTGGCGGACATAGTCGGTGGCGCCGCGCTCGGCCCAAGCCGCGACGATGGCATTGTCGTCGATGACGACTTGCTGCCCGATGACGAGGGCACGGAGTTGCGCCAGGTGGCGCCGCCGCTGGGCGCTCTTCCGGAGGCGCCTGCCGCGGTGGCCGCGCCGCGCGTCGCCGCGGGGCGGGCGGCTCCGGCGGGGAGTGGCCCCTCAGCGGTCGTGGTCGCAGGACAGGTCCCCGTCACCAAGCGCACGTCGATCAATCCGTTTGAGAAGAAGAAGCACGTCTGGCCGCTCGTGCTTGTGGCAGCGCTGCTTGGCGGTGGAGGGGTGTACTTGGCCGTGGCGCCCGAGCCGCCCGCCGTGAAGCCGAAGGCCGAACCGGACAAGCCTGCGCCTCCACCCGTAGTGGCCAAGGCCCCACCGAAGAAGCGACAGAGCGCCGCCGAGGAGCGGGATGCCTGCGTGGCCTCCTATTTCCCAAATGACGCGTTTGAGGGTTCGCCCAAGTTTGAATTCGTTTGCGGCGACAAGGACTTCCGGGAGGTCACGATCACGCTACACGCGCAGGCGACAGCGGGCAGGGCCGCCGCCGAGTCGGCAGCGGCGACCGGCGTTCAGGAGGGCGGCGTGCTGGCCGACGCGCTGCGCCCGGACGGCGGCGTCAACGGTTCCGGTCTCGATTGGTACGAGCTGCCCGCCACGGCCATCATTCGCAGGCATTGCTGCCCCGCAGCGGCCCCGCTCGTCCTGCCCGAATCGCCGGGCTGGTGCGAGCAGCTGCAGTCTGCCGTGCGTCGCGTGGCCGATGACAGCGGCAAGGCCGGCGACTTGTCGCCCGCCGCGCGCTCCTTCGACAAGGCCGTCAATTGTCTGTTCGCCAACAAGATAGTGCGCCCCTACGCGTACGAGAAGCCGCCCTCAGAGGTGAATCGCAAAGCCTTCGAGCAATTTCTGGGCCGCGCCGCCGTCAGCGAAGCCCGCAGGTAGCTGCATGCCCCGCATCGTCGTGCTCGACGGTTTTACGTTCAACCCCGGCGACAACCCGTGGGCTCCGCTGCAAGTGTGGGGCGAGGTCACCGTTCACGATCGCTCGCCGGGCCCGTCGATCGCCGCGCGCTCCGCTGGCGCCGCCATCCTGCTGACCAACAAGACGCCACTCAGCGCGCAAACGCTCGCGGGTCTGCCCGAACTGCGAGGCGTGTGCGTTCTGGCAACCGGCGTCAACGTGGTGGACTTGGTCGCCGCTTCGGCGCTGGGACTGCCCGTCTGCAACATTCCCGCCTACAGCACGGCCAGCGCAGCTCAACACACCGTCGCGCTCTTGCTCGAACTGACCAACCAGGTGGGCCTCCACGACCGTGCCGTGCACGCTGGGGAGTGGGTAAACTCGGAGGACTTCTGCTTCAGCAAGGCTCCGCTGCTCGAGCTTTCGTCGCTCCTGCTCGGCATCGTTGGCTTTGGCGCCATTGGCCGGCGCGTGGCCGAGGTCGCGCGGGCGCTCGGCATGCGGGTCCAGGCCGCGGGTCTTGAGCGCCGTGCCAGCGACCCCGAGTGGCTTGCGCGCGTCGGCATGGACGAGCTGTTTCGTAGCTCCGACGTCGTTTCGCTGCATTGCCCGCTCAGTCCAGAGACCCGCGAGCTCGTGAACGCGGAGCGCCTCCAGAGCATGAAACCGAGCGCGCTGCTCCTCAACGCGGGGCGTGGCGCGCTGGTGCACGAGCAGGCCCTGGCGGACGCGCTGAACCAGGGAGTGCTGGCGGGCGCCGCCATCGACGTGCTCTCGGTCGAACCGCCAGCGCCCGAGAATCCGCTGCTCGTCGCCAGAAACTGCCTCGTCACTCCACACGTCGCCTGGTTGTCCTTGGCCGCACGCCAAAGAGCCATGCATATAACTGCCGAAAACGTGCGCGGCATACTCCAGGGTAGGCCGCAGAACGTCGTCAACGCTTAGCTCGCTGCGAAGGGATTTCCCTTGGCGCTTTCAGTTGACTGGAAAGCCACAAATAGCGGCGGCCAGCTGGCAGGTCGAAGCTGAAAATGGCCCTGCGCCCACCTGGCGCGCCACGTCGCCTCCCTGAAGGCACAGGCAGGTGGCGGCGCCGTTCAGATTCTCGCAGAAAGCGGCGTACACGAAGCCGTCCTCGCAAGCCCATTGCTGGTCACAGAAGGTGGGGCTGGCGCTGCCGCTGCCTTGGCAATCGCTCCGTTGCGGGGGCGGCAGGGGTTTGGGAGGTTGCGGATTCGGCATCGGGCCCGGCACGGGCGCGTCGGGTGGTGAGGCCCTGTCCTTGCAGTTCTCGAACGCTTGGATCGCCGGAGCACACACGGCCGCTGCCGCCTCGAGAGCGTATTCGCAACGGGCGCCCGTCTCTTGCAGTTGAGGCCTGATGCAGTTGATGGCGTTCAGTCCCAGATCGCGGCAGCGCCCCCCCGCCTCGTTGAGCTCGCTGTCGCAGCTGGTGCGGCAGGTCTTCTCCGTTTGCTCCTCCGGGCACAGCTTCGCGAAGGTTGAACAATAATCCTTGCAGCTGGCCGCGACCGCGCTCGCTCCGCCTTTGCCCTGGTTGGCGTTGCCACCCTTGCCAGCACTGCCTCCGCCGCCCAGGGCGCTGCGGCCTCCCTCGGCGTAGGCGTCTAGATCGAGCATGGACGTGCGCCCGCCGCACGCCGAAACCGCACTGAAGGCCGCGAAAAGGGCCAGCACGAAGGGCCACGCCCGCCTGCTCCCGCACACACCTGGCAACGACATAGCGAGCAGTATACGTGCCGCTTCACTCGCAGCAAGCTAGCGGCCGGGCCGCGTCGCAGCTCTCCTGCTTGGAGAGCCGCCAAACGTGGCTGTAGCAGCGCGGCGTGCAGGTCTGGACGGTGATGCCGCAGCTCTCCGGGAAGGTGTAGCTCTGGCTGCACTCGGCCGAGGCGGGACCCGTCACTTCCGTCTTCTCGGCGCTGCAACAGCTCGTCGGATCGCAGGCGCGACACTCGCACTGCTTCGTGTTGGTTACGCTGCCCCCGGGCTTGGCCGGCGGATGAAAGAAACCGGTCCAGGCCGGCTGGGCCGGCGCCTTAGGCTGGCTCGTGCAGGCGGAAAGGGGGAGGGCGGCCAAAAGCAGGCTGCCGGCAAGGTGGTAGATGCGGAGCACTTGAGGATGATACCCGGGTCGAGCCGCGGCGTTGGGTAGGGACGTTACGGCCTAGTCGTGACGCATCCGTGCTTTCCGCCGCAAGAAGGGTCGTTCGATCGCGTAGTGCGCGGTCGCAGCCAACGCCAGCGTCACGGGTAGTCCCAGCAGAAAGACGCCGAGCGCTTCGTCGCGCAAGGAGGGGAGCGCTCGTCGCACGAGGCCGAACGCGCTGACGTGCAGCAGATAGGCGGCGTAGCTGAGCGTCCCAGCGTAGCGGAGCGCGGGCTGGTTCAGGAGCCATGCCAGGCCGTGGTCGGGTCGTACCACGACCGCGCCGACCAGCGCTGCGAGGCAAATGGACAGTGCGAGGTAGGGCGTTTCGGGCACGAGCAGGAGAGCGAGGCAGCTGACCAGGAGCAGGGGGCTTGCGGCGCGCGCGCCGAGCGCACGAAATGCGAGGCCGAAGCCGCGTGGCGTGTCGAGCAGCAGGCCTAGCAGGCAACCGAAGCCGATGGGAGTCGCAAAGCTCGTGAGCACGCGCAGCGAAGCCGCGCCGGGCGGCAGAAGCGACGCGAAACCGCCGTGCTCCGCCCAGGCATCGACGGCGATCGCTGCTGCCATCGCGGCCGCGAGCAGGCTGCGGCGTGGGATGAGCGTGAGGAGTACTGGCCAGACGAGGTAGAACTGTTGTTCGACGCACAGTGACCAAGAGAACGCGAACATCACTGGGTGCGTCACGCTGAAGTCGACCAGCCAATTGGCCGTGTAGCTAGCGTGGTACGCCCAGCTTTCGAAGAAATGAGCGCGCGTCGCGGACGACGCCGGCAGGAGCGCGGCGTGCAGGGCGTAGGCGCCGAGCACGGCGTAGTAGAGCGGAAAGATTCGGAGTGAGCGGCGCGCGTAGAAGGCGCCGAGTCGCACGGCGCCCGTGCGCCGTTTTTCGCGCAGCAGAAGCGTCGTGATCAGAAAGCCGCTGAGCGCGAAGAACAGGTCGACGCCCACGGCGCCCTTGCCCAAGATACCGGGCAGTGGTCGCGGCGTCGCGTGGTGCCAGAGCACCGGCAGGACGGCCAAGCAGCGCAGGCCATCGAGCGACGGCCAAGATTTGGCGTCGAGCAGTCGCTGAAAGGCGCTGCTCGGCGGGGCTTTTTGGGCTGGCTGCACGGATGGACGCTGGGCTCCCAGGTCGACTATACGGGAGGCGATGCGCGAGCGTTGTATCGGCTGGATCCTGGTGGTGGCCCTAGCGAGTGCTTGTCGCGGTGAGCCGGCGGCGTCGCTGGCTCCGAGCTCGGCGCCGGAGCGGGTCGAGGAGCCTGCCCGGACGCCCATTGCGGCGCAGGCACCCGCCGCTGCCACGGTCGCGCCGGCCGCGGCGTCGGCGGCGGCGGCGCCCGGCCCTCCGCTAACGGTCGATGAAAGTGCGCCTTTGCCGCTCGTTGATCCAAGTGGCAGCCCGTTGCCACAGACCGAGGAACGCCCAACGTCCACAGGCCCGCGCTTCCAGCGTCGCATGCAGGAGCTGGCCCGGGCCATCCGGGAAGGCGAGCCGGAACACGGGCGAGCGAGCTTCTTTCCCGTGCTGGCCTACGCGCAGGTGAAGGCGGTCGAGCGGCCTGAGCGGGATTTTCGATTTAGACTGATGGCGAACTTCGAGCGCGACATCCGTGAATACCGCAAGGCGCTGGGTCGCGACGCGGCGCAGGCGGAGTTTCTCGGTGTCGACGTGCCAGAGGAGAAGGTGCAGTGGATGACGCCCGGCAGCGAGGGCAATCGGCTAGGTTACTTTCGGGTGCTGCGTGCGAAGCTTCGCTTTCGCATGCCGAACGGTTCGGAGCGCGCGCTCGAGCTCACGAGCATGATCAGTTGGCGCGGCGAGTGGTTTGTCGTGCACCTGCATGGGTTCAAGTAGCGAGTCGCAAGCGTGGCGAAGGTTGGCGGCGACCGCGTTCGACGGGCAGGTGCGTCTCAGCCCGGGAAGGGCTGAAAGCGCGTTCGCTTGGTCAGCCGCGCGGGCGTCGCGTTCCGGCCAAACAGCCGAGCATTGCGCGAATTGGTGCGGTTTTTCTGAGGCCCCGATGTAACTCCGGACGTCACCGGGCGAAGGCGACAAGGCACGCCACGAATGCGACGCGGCTGCGTGGGCCCGGCCCCTCACCAAATCCTGTTGCAGTTGCTGGGGGACGGTGCCAAGGATCCGCCTCCGCCGCACCCTGACGGGGCAGATCGGTGCAGCGAAGCAAGTGAATATGGCCAGCGAGGCAACTATCCAAACCATCTCCAAGGCGCTCGGGGAGACCGACGAAGGTCCTGTCGCCCAGATTCTTGCAGTTGTGGACGCGTTGGGCGACGAAACGTGCCTTGCGCTGCTCACCGAAACCGACCGGATCGAAAAAGCCGGCGGCATGGAGCGTGGCGACGGCAAAGGTCGTCGCTCTGCTGGCGGCGTGTTCTTCTATCTCGCTCGGCAGAAGCTGCCGAAAGAGCTACGGGCCGCCATCTTCAACGACAAGATGCCACGCGAGCCACGTCCGCCTGGTTGGGTGCCCGAGCCAACGAAGCCCAAGGAGTCTGAGCGTGGTTTCCCGCGCCGTCGCGTGTTCGAGGTGAATCCGGGCGCTTCCTCTGGCGGTGGCGGTGGCGGTGGCCGCCCGCTTGCTGGTGGCGGCGGTGGTCGGGGCAACTGGACCCCTCCCGCACGGGCACCCGGCATGCACCTGCCTCCGCAGTTGCCCAGCGCGATCGCGCGTGGGCGCGCCAAGCTCGGTGTGCTGGACGCACTCGGTTCGCTGCACCCCGACGATCAGTACCTGGTGCTGCTCGAGTTGCTCGGCGATTTACACGCCGTGTACGGCGCGAGCGCCGACAATACCGCACCGGATTCTCGCTCCGTTCCGGTTCCCGAGTCCGCTGCCACGCCCACCAGCGCCGGGGCTGCCGCCAAGGTCGCGGCCGTCGCCGTCGCTCCGGTGGCCGTCGCTGTTGCCGGCGGCCGAGCCCCTCGGAGCGCGCGCGCGGTCGAGGCCGAGCCCGTCTCGTCTGAGCCGCCGCCCGCGCCCAAGCGCAAGGCGCCGGCCAGAAAATCAGCCAAGAGCAGCTAGCTCCTACTGCGCCGGGGCGCTGCGGTTGCCCCGCGGTGCCCTCGGGCGGCCCAGTTTCGCCTCGGTTTCGTGACGCCGAGACGATGGCGACGATGTAGGTAAGGGGTTGCTTCTCCGATCTAGTCCGAGCATAAAGAGGCCTCCTTGCCTTTGGGCTCCGGACCGCCCGGTCGATTTTGAGCAACTCGCAGAACGCTTGACCGATCGCGCGGTGTGTCCCGGTGCCCCCAACCCTCGACGCCCCGCGATGGTCGCGTTCTGCGTCGTCCCCCGGACACCGCCATGACTGACCCAAGGGACAAACCGAGTCGAGGCTCCGACTCTGCCGCGCGCACCACGGCGCGCGATGTCCCTTTCGCGCGTGACGCCGGCTCGGACGCCGAGCCCGTGCCCGCGGGGCAGCGCGGTCAGCAATTGCCCCGCGACCGCGCCGCCGAGCTGGATCCTGCCGACGTTGAGCTCGCGGTGCTGCGCCCCGAGCGGCTCGCCGAAGATCCGTCCACCAAGCAGGCCGGAAGGCGCTCGCCGCAACGCTCGGCGGGCACGCCGCCCGACAGCGTGACGCCGGAGTCACCGAGCACGTTCGCACCGCAGCCAGCGGGGCGTGGCGCCGAACCTCCCGGCTCCGGCGGCCGAGCCGTCGCCAGTGGCACGTTGCTCTCGGTCGGCTCGGTGGATCCGCGAGGCAGAACGGAGCGTCTGCTCGAGACGCCCCGCATGTTCTTCAGCCAGGCCGAAGCGGGCGCGGAGGTGTACTTCAGGCCGGGGGCTATTCCGGTGGTCACGGTCCACCCGACCATCGAGACCGAGACGGTGAAGCTCTCGGACTCGGTCGATCCGCGGCGAGCCCGGACGCTGCCGCGGCTCGATCGGGCGGCGCTGGCAAAATTGGCTGAGGCCGAAGCAGTGCCCGTTTCGGAGGCGCCCGTCGTGTGGTCGCGGCCTTTCAATAGCGATGCCGAGGCCGAGCAGCGCGAAGCAGAGTCCGCCCCGTACTTAGCCGGCGACGGCCAGATCCACGCGTCGCTGAGCGCGTTTCGCACCGAACCGGATCCTGATTTCAGTTTGCGTGGCGTGGCCACGAGGCCTGAGCCCCTGGCGGCGCGGAAGGTGGCGGAGCCGCCGGTTTCGGACGCCGCGTCGGCCGTTCCGACCCACCGCGATCTCCCGGCGCATCGGTTGAGCAGTAGCGCTCCCGCGCCGCCATCACGAATCCACGCCGAGCACTCGGCGAGCGAGCCGGGTAGCGAGGGGCCTCGCCCGACCACCGCGTCGATCGCAGCCGACGAACCTCGACGCCGCGCGTTGCTGCCAAGCTACTTGGCTTTTCTGGGTGCGCTTGCGCTCGCGTTGCTGCTCGGCTTCTGGTTCACGCGAGCGAAGGACGCGAAGCCGCAGGAGCAGGTCAGCGAGCCCAAGCTTGAGGCAAGCGCTGCGGTCGCTCCGCTTGCTCCAGAACCTCGAACCGAGCCTGCGCCCCCGCGCGAATCGGCAGTGAACGTCTCGCCCCGCGCATCGCTGGC
>JANNWK010000376.1:0-12331 GCA_031408355.1 Myxococcales bacterium | reverse complement strand
GCCCTCAAGCTCGACGGGAGCAAGCTGTTCTTCTTCGGCCACTCCCAGGGCGCTACCGAAGGCTCGCTGATGTTGCCCTACGGCGACGCTTTTAAGGCAGCCGTGCTCTCCGGCAACGGCGCCAGCCTCAAGGACGCGCTGCGCACCAAAACCAAGCCGGAGAACATCGCGGCCGTGTTGCCCTTCGCGCTGCAGGATCCGTACATGGCAGATCCGGGCATTGGCGCCGGCGTCACCGCCACCCACCCGGTGCTCTCGCTACTTCAGCAATGGATCGACCCGGCGGATCCGCTGAACTTCGCCGCCGTTATCGGCGTTCCGCTGACGGATCACAGCGCCAAGCACGTCTTCCAGAGCTTCGGCCTCGACGACAGCTACAGCCCGCCGGTCACCATGGCCACCTTCGCCACCGCCGCCGGTATGGCCCAGGTAACCCCTCACACGAGCGCCAAGACCCCCTACGACGAGGGCGAGCTGCCGGCGGCCGTCGAAGTCGGCCTAACTGCCAATATCGGCAACGGCCCGACCGCGGTCACCCTCGGCATGCGCCAGTACGGCGCCCCGAAGGGCAGCGACGGTCACTTCGTCATCTTCGATGTGCAGGCAGCCAACGACGACATGGTGCTGTTCCTGACCGGAGCCGCCGGCGCGACAGCGCCCGTGATTGGTCAGTAGCGAGGGGCGTTGCCGGCCCGCGCGGCTGGCTGGCGATAGCGGGGGGCCGATGCCGAGGCATGGCCCCCCAGCCGCGCTGCTACTTGCCCTTCTTCGAGGCGCTCGCGACAGCGTTGGCTTTGTTCGTCGCGCTGTTCTTCTTTTGATCCTTCTGCGTGGAATCTTGCTTCTTGGCCTTGTCTTTGGCCTTCGGTGACTTGTCGCCCATCTTGATGTCCGCCTTGGTTGGAGTTCTGCGCCAGCTGGAGTTCTGCGCCAGGGCAACTTATTCGAAAGCGCGGCGGCAAGATACGACTGACTGGCAGGCGCTCCCGGCGCCTAGCCGAAAATGTCTTCCAACGCCCGTCGCATCACCCCAGGTTCCACGGCTACGCCCGTCCAAAGCTTGATGCCGATGACCCCTTGATTGACCAGCATCCCGAGCCCGTCGAGGACCTGGCAGCCTCGCTCGGCCGCCTCGCGTAGGAGGCGGGTGCGGGGTGGGTTGGGGATGACGTCTGCCACGATCATCGTCGGCGCAAGGCTCCCCAGATCCAGCGCCAGCCGCGCGTCCACATCCGGGAAGAGCCCAACGGACGTGGCATTGATGACCACGTCTGCGTTCGGCTCCACCAGGTAGTCGCCCTGCCAGGCTACGAAACGCGCGTTGGCCTTGAGCTGCGTGGTGAGTAAATCGCACAGCTGTTCGCCGCGCGCCCTGTCTCTATTCACAATCGTCAGGGAGGCTGCGCCCGCCAGCGCGGTTTCGACCGCGATGGCTCGCGCCGCGCCGCCTGCTCCAAAGATGACCAGGTGCTTGCCGCGCGGGTCGCACAAATCCGAAAGCGACTGGACAAACCCCTTACCGTCAGTGTTCTCACCGATAAGCTCGCCTGCGCGCAGCACAACGCAGTTGACGGCCCCAATGACGCGCGCGGATTCAGCCACGCCATCGAGGTGCTGAAGGATCTCGACCTTGTGGGGCAGGGTGCAATGAAATCCCCGAAAGCCAAAGGTGCGGGCTGCCTGCACCGCGTCCCCCAACTTGCCCGGCGGAACCTCGAGCGTGAGGTAGCGCCAGTCGAGCTGGTGGTGGAGGTAGGCGGCCTCGACCATGGCCTGCGTCGGGTTCTCCGCCACCGGAAAGCCGAACAGCGCGGTGAGCTCTTGCTTGAAACTGCGAACGATAGCCATGGGGAACGCTCCTAGAAGCAACTCCCGCGCCAGCGCGCGGGACAAAGCGAAGCCGCCTTCACCGGCGCGCTACGGGCGCACTGTTTCGCGTCGCGCGAAGCGAAGCAAGCTGGAAGCAAGCCCCGCGAGCGTTACCGATGGTAGCGTTGTGCCAGGAGACGCTACGTTCCGTGACGCCGCGTTCCCGAGCGTTGTGCCAGGAGACACTACGTTCCGTGACGCCGCGTTCCCGGGGGAGTACCGGCTGTGCAAACGGATCGGCGTTCTAGGGATTGTCGTTTGCGCACTCGGGGCGCTTGCCGACCGCGACCTATGAGAACGCCGACCCCCGACGGCGCTTGGCGAGCGTGCTACAAGCCGGCGATGAGCCAGCTTGCGGTCCTAGCGTGGCGAAACGTACGGGATACGCTGGATATTGCGCTGGAGCACGCGGTGGAGCACGCGGCGGTGGTGGTGGCTGATGCGCGCACAGAACTCTCACGGCTGCTGCTGGGTGCCTACGCTGAGTGCCTGCCCACGGCTCGATTCATTGCCTTTGACGAGGTGGCGCCCGAGGCGGTGAAGGCGGCGCTGGCCGAGCTTCGGGAGCAGGCTCTCGTGGTTTTGATTCAGTCGAGCGTGTTTCGGATCCCGGAGTTCCGGATCCGCGTCGAGCTTTACCGACGGAACATCAAGGTGGTCGAGCATTCGAACCTGGAGCGCATGCAGGCGCACGAGCTCCCGCACTACGTCGCCGCGCTGGCGTACGATCCTGCCTACTATCGAGGCGTTGGCCATGCCTTGAAGGCTCGCATGGACGTGGCGCGCACGGCCCGCATTGAGAGCGAGGGGGAGCGACTGGACTTTGAGTCCGGACTCGAGCCCGCGAAGCTCAATATCGGCGATTTTTCTGGGCTGAAGAATGTGGGCAGCCAGTTTCCCATTGGCGAGGTGTTCACCGAAGCGCGCGAGCTAGAGGGGGTGAACGGCCGCGTTAAGATCTATGGCTTCGCCGACACGTCGTTCCGGCTCAATGCGCCCGAAGAACCGATCACGTTGGTGGTGGAGCGCGGTCGGGTGGTCGAGGCGCTGAATTCGACGAGCGAGTTCGACCGGGTTCTCGGCGTCATTCGGGCGGACGAAGGGCAGGTGTGGTTGCGCGAGCTTGGCTTCGGGATGAATCGAGCTTTCTCGCGAGAGCGGCGCGTCGCGGACGTCGGCGCATTCGAGAGGGTGTGCGGAGTCCACCTGTCCTTGGGCGCCAGGCATGGGGTGTACAAGAAGCCGCAGCTGAATCCGCGCGAGGTGCGCTACCACGTGGATTCGTTCGTGGTGACCGACCGGGTGCTGCTCGATGACGAGGTCGTTTACGCCGATGGCGCCTGGCAGGTCTAAGGTCCTGACTAGCCGATGCTCGAGCGATTCGTCGCGACCATGACCAGGCGCTCGAAGCCCAGCGCGTTGCCGGCTGAAGCAGGCATGCCCTCTTGCAGGGCGGCCAGGAAGGGCTCGTCGAGCGGGTAGACCGGACGATGCAGGGCCTTCCGCCGTTTGGCTTCGGCGACGAAACGGCGGCGTTGCTCGAGCGGACAGGTCAGCTCGCCGTAGGCGTTGCACAGCTCAACGCCGCCAAAATACAGCTCAGCTCGCTCGGCGACGCTCGGGTCATCCGGGTGCGGGCGCGAAAGCGCGGCCTGCGAGACCGGGTAGTGGGTCAGGAAGACGGGACGGGGCAGTTCGGCGAGCGCGGGTTCGACCCGCGAGACGAGCAGCTCGAAATAGCGATCTTCATCGCGGGCAGCGAGGCGCGCGGCGTCCTTGATGCCGGCGTAGCGCTGGAAGGCTTGGCGCACCGTGAGCCGCAGAAAGGCGGGGCCCACGTTGACCTTGCGCTGGCCCACCACAAATACCTGATCTTCGCCGGCCAGCTCGCGCACGACGCCGCGCACCAGCTCTTCGGTGTCGCGCAGCACCTCGTCGAGGCCCGCGAAGGCTCGGTACCACTCAAGCAGGGTGAATTCAGGCGCATGGAGCGGGCCTTGCTCCTCGAGGCGGGCGACGCGCGCGAGCTGGAAGAGCCGCGGTATGCCGCCTACCAGCAGGCGCTTCATGTGGTGCTCGGGGGAGGTGATGAGGTGCTGTCCGTGGGCTGGGACCGCATCCACGTGAAAGTCGACGCCGGGGGCCGGCACGCGGAACGGTGTCGTGACCTCGACGAAGCTGCGCTCGTCGAAGAAGCTGCGGATCCGGGCCGCCGCGCGCGCGCTGTCGCGGATTCGTTCCGCCTCGCCCGCGAAGACCAACCGATAAAACTCGCCCGCCGAGGTGGGAGTGGGGCAGGGGGTGCGCGAGACGAGTCGGCCGTGCGTCAGGCGTTTGCCCGCGAGTCGCCCCGAGACAATGGCGAGATCGCCCGGCTCAAGTAACACCGAGGAGCGCAGTTCGATCGCCACGCGCGCGAAGGCGTCGGCTAGCACCAGCCAGTCCCCTTCGCGGTTGAACACGCGACCCGCGACCAGCACGGAACGCTGAGAACCTGGCTTCGTGGGCGAAGCGGGACTTCGCCCAAGTTCACTGGGCGACAGCGGCTTCACGGTTCAGCCCCCCGCGAAGGCTCGGCTCGCAAATTCAGCGATTTGGGCGCCGATCCAGGGGCCCGAGGCGGCCAGTACCGCCACCACCACCAGCAGACGCGGCAGGTGGCCTAGCGTGTGGTCCTGGATCTGGGTGGCGGCCTGGAGCACGGCGACAAGCAGCCCTATCAGCGCCGCCGCGCCGACCACGGGTAGAGCCACCGCCACGGAGAGCAACAACGCCTGCTGAGCGAGCGCGCTGAGCTCACCCAAAGCAGGCATCAGCCGGCGCCGCCTTGAGCGGAGCCGCTGGCTCCTCCCGCTGCGGGCTCGTTGGGTGCGCCGCCGCTAACCGGACCTTCGCCCGCGTCAGCGTCGAGCGGTAGGGGGGGCGCGCCGCCGCCGCCGCCCACGTTATCCGCTGCGGTGCCAGCCGTGGGGGTGATGGCGGGCCCCGTCGTCGAGCCGCCGCTGCTGGCTTCCGTGCCCTTCTGTGTACAGCGTTGATCGCCGAAGCTTGTGCCGGGCGGGCAACAGCGGTCGGCACTGGCGTCCAGCAACTCGGACTTCTTCACGCACACCAAGCCATCCCCGCAGTCCGCGTCGCCGGTCTTCAGCTTGTCGCACCGTTCACCCTCCGCTTGCTGGGAGCAACCCGGGGCGAACCCCAGGGCGAGCAGGGAGGCGAGGACGAAGGCGGCGGTTTGGCGGAGCGCAAGGGGCATGACGAGCGGTGTCCTAACACCAAACCCGCGGGCTTTGCAGCCCCGTAGTGGTCACTCCGCGGCTTCTGGCCGTCAGCCTTCGCTGCGCCGGCGTTCTTTGGCCTCCACGGCGGCCGCGAACAGCCGCACGTAGGACACCGCGCTTGAGACGGAGAACACCAAGGAGGCGTAAATGAGGGCCCGGCCGACGTAGACCAGATCGACCACCCCGAGGTCCAGGCCGGGTAGGTAGAGATGGTACGGGTAGCCGAGAATTAGCGCGAGGATGCCGATCATCTGCAGCGCCGTCTTGCTCTTGCCGTCGTCGCCAGCGGCGATCACGACGCCCTCGTTGCTGGCGATGCCGCGCAGCGCGGTCACGGAAATCTCGCGGGCCAGCAAGACGGTGACGGCCCACTCGGGAATGCGACCCATCGGGACCATGTAGATGAGGGAAGCCATCACCAGCAGCTTGTCCGCCAGCGGGTCGAGGAATTTGCCGAGGACGCTGACCACGTTCATCTTGCGGGCGAGGTAGCCGTCCAGCAGATCCGTAAGCGCTGCGGCCGAGTACACCAGCGCGGCCAGCACGCAGTCCTCGGGCGTGCCGCGATCGAGCAGGAGCAGCACGATCGGGATCGCGAAGACGCGTCCGAAGGTGAGAAGGTTCGGAAGATTGAGCGCGTCTTGACGGAGCGAGCGCCTGCGGCGCTTCTTGTCGCCGCCTTGATCTTCGGCAAGCTGCGACTCGTCGTCGTCCTCGGTGTCGGTCATCGGCTGAGGTCCAGGAGCAGCGAACCCTCCCCGCTGAACGCCACTGCGCCAGGCAACTTGCCGGGCGAGGCCTCCGTGCTGACGGCTTGGCCTAGGAGCCGCCCCGTCCAGCCGACCACGTCGTCCACCCGTACGACGGCCTGCCCGTCCTGGCCCACGGCCAGCGCCGACACGGCGCCGTGGATTTCAAGGATGACGAAACCGGTCCCCGACAGCTGCACCATTGACACGGGTTCGCGCCCGCCGGCCGCCAGGCGCCCGTTTTCGTAGCGAATGCTGGCTTCGAAGGCCAGCAGGCTGGATTCTCGGACGTACAAAAGCTCGCCGCCCAGCTCCAGTGCCCAGAGCACGCGATCACGCGCTGAGACGACCACGGCCCGCGCGGGGCCCGGGTAGCTATGCCAAACGCTGGAGCCGGCGCCGAACAGCTCGTCGGACTCGCGGCCGCGGACGCGGCGCAGGAGGGGCGTTGGTAGCAGTGGCTTGGCGCTGCCGATCACGCTCGAAAGCGTGTCGGAGCGTGCCGCGAAGCCCTCGGTCGTCACGCAGGTACCGATGCGCGCCCCGTGGATCAGCACCTTGGCGGGCGCCTCGGGGAACGCCAGGCCTCCCTCGAGTAAAAGCGAGCCCGAGGTCGCGCTGGGCGCGCGCATTGACGGAGGTGCGCGCAGCGAAGGCGGCGGCACCGATTCTCTTGCGAGCTCCGTCGCATCGCTAATGGCGGGCACCGCGGGACCGAGCCGGCCCACCAGTGAAGGCGCTCGGCGCTGCCGGGGCAGGGGCGGCACCGAGGTGTCGCCAAACTCGACCGCGCGCCAGCGGCCAGAACGGGCGGGGTCGGCGGTTTCTTCCGGTGCCCGAGAAAACCCCACACCCCGGCCGTCGAGCTCCTGCACGGCATCGGCTGCGGCGAGCCTCACCTCTTCGCGTTCGCGTTCGGGATCTTCCGATGGCGCCTCGCTAGGCCGGGACTGCTCGGCGAGCAGCGAGTGCATGCGCCGCGCGAGGTTCGGCTGCCCCGCTCTATCAAACGCGGCCTCGGCCTTGCCCAGCTCGCCGAGACGCTCCAGGGCCAGACCCAAGTAGCCCCACGCTCGTAGGTGATCCGGCACGCGCAGAACCACCTCTTCCAGCGTGTCGCGAGCCAGGTGTGACTGCCCTGTTTTCATGTAACAGAGCGCCAGGTTGACCCGCGGGCTCACCTCGTTCGGGCAAACGCGGATGATGTCCTCATAAATGCCGATGGCGCGTGGATACAGGCCCAGCCGAAAGTACACGACGCCGAGCAAGCCCTGCCCCTCGGTGTCCTGTGGCTGCAGCTTGAGCGCTCGCTCGAGCTCTTCCTTGGCCTGCGGAACGCAGTTGTCTTGCAGCAGCTCGCTGCCGCGATACAGGTGGTAGAGAAAATCCTCGCCGTCGAAGTTGGAGGACGGTGGCGCCTCCGAGTCCGGGCTCTTGGCCGGGGCGCGCGCCGAACGCGAGCTCATCGGGCCAAAGGTCGCGCGTTGCGACAGGCGCCCGGGCGGCGCGGTGGCTCTGTCAGCGTCGTCACCCATGCTTCGTGGCCCGCGAGGCTACTCTGACCCCTGGGGCGAAGCTTGGTTTTTCGCGGCCAGCACCGCCTCTTCCAGCGAAAAACGCCCCTCGTGGAGCGCGCGACCGACGATCGCCCCCACGATGCCGGAGCCGGCCTGAGCGAGCGCTTGCAGGTGCTCGAGCGTGCCGACGCCGCCGCTGGCGATCACCGGCAAGGGGCTTTCTCGTCCGAGTTGGGCGGTCGCCGCGATGTTGGGGCCGACTTCGGTGCCATCGCGATCGATGTCCGTGTACAGCGCCGCGGCCAGCGGGTGTTGGGCAAGCTCGCGCACCAGATCGGTGGCCAGCCGCTCGGACTGGTCGAGCCAACCCTCGGTGGCGACGCGGCCGTCGCGCGCATCGACGGCGATGATGATGCGCCCCGGGTAGGCGGCAGCCGCCGCGGCGACGAGTTCGGGGTTGCGTAACGCTGCCGTGCCCAGCACGACGCGCTCGACGCCCAGGTCGAAGTAACTTTTCACGGCGTCGAGCGAGCGGACGCCGCCGCCGACCTGCACGCCACTCCCGAACGACTTCACTAAGCGGGTCACCAGCTCGCGCTGCACGGCCTTGCCGTCGCGCGCTCCTTCGAGGTCCACCACGTGCAGCCGCTTGACGCGACCCGCCCAACTCGCGGCCAGAACGGGCGGATTCTCGTGATAGACCGTCACGTCTTGGTAGCGACCCTTGAGCAGCCGAACCGCCTTGCCGTCGAGCAGATCGATCGCCGCGATGACTTCCATGGCGGGGCTTCTTAGCTCAAAGCGCCGGAACGTGCCGACAAGAACCGGCCGAGCAGCGCGAGCCCCGCGGCCTGGCTTTTTTCCGGGTGAAACTGCGTGGCGATGACGTTGTCCTTGGCCACGGCGGCCGTCACCACGTTTTGCCCGTGGCTGGCGCTGGCCTTCACGATCTCAGGCTCGCTGGCATCCGCGTAAAACGAGTGCACAAAGTAGAGAAAGGCGCCTGCGCCACCGGCGGCGTCGAGCAGGGCATGGCCCCCGTGCTCTAGCGACAGCGAGTTCCAGCCCATGTGCGGGATCTTGATGCCCGGCCCGGCCTGTAGTCGCCGGACCGTGCCCTTGAACCAGCCGAAGCCCTTCGAGCCGGGAGACTCCTCGCTGTCGTCGAACAGGATCTGCAGGCCCATACAAATGCCGAGGTAGGGCGTGCCTGCGCGCATCCGCTCCAGCACCGACTCGCCGAGCCCGTGCAGGGCTAGCCTTTCGGCGGTGTCGCGAAAGCCGCCCTGGCCGGGCACGACCAGCCGATCGGCCTGACGCACGACGTCGGGATCGCTCGAACGCAGGATCTCGGTGCCCAGCGGCGCGGTAGAACGGAGCGCCTGTACGACGCTCTGCAGGTTGCCCATGCCGTAGTCGACGACCGCGACCCGCTGGTTCATACCAGCGTGCCTTTGGTGGACGGCACCCCCGGCGCACGCGGATCGACCTCCACGGCGGCGCGCAGCGCTCGCGAGAAAGCCTTGAAACTGATCTCCACGATGTGGTGGAGGTTGTGTCCCTCGTGCAGCACCATGTGCAGGTTGGCTTGGGCCGTGCGCGCGAAGGCCTCGAAGAACACCTCCGCCAACTCCACGTCCCACGTGCCGATTTTGGCCTTGGGCAGCGGTACCCGCCAGACAAAGAAGGGGCGACCGGACAAGTCGATGGCGGCGGTCACCAGCGCCTCGTCCATCGGCAGGGTGGCTGAGCCGTAGCGGCGGATGCCGTGATGGTCGCCCAGCGCACGGCGCACGGCTTCGCCCAGCACGATCCCGATGTCTTCCGTCGTGTGATGCCCGTCGATCTCCGCGTCGCCCAGGGCCTTCACGTGGAGGTCGATCGAGCCATGGCGCGCGATCTGATCGAGCATATGCGAGAGAAACGGCAGGGGCGTGTCGATTGAGGCCTGGCCCGTGCCGTCCAGGTTCACTTCGACGCGGATTTCGGTTTCACGGGTCTTCCGTTCGACAGTCGCAGTCCGGGGGGTCATTTCAGGTCCTCGATCTTCCAAACGCCCAATTCACGCACGAGCTCGACGCTCCCACCCGCCCCAAAAGTGAGGGAGGCCCGGTCGCCGAAAAGTTCCAGCTTGGCGCCCGGCAGGGACTCGCGCAGCGAACTGGTCAGCCGGTCCATGTCAGCGCGCTCCTCACCCTCCCAGGCCTTCTTCAGCTCGGGCGCGGTCAGGCCCTCGAGCTGGTCCTCCGGGATGAAGCGAAGCAGCACATCGAAACGACGGTTCGCATAGGCCCGCAGGAACGCGCTGAGGGCGGCTTCGGGGGTGCGTTGGCTGTAGAGGTCAATGGCCGAAGCATCGACACGCCAGCCGCCCTGCTCGTAAATGAGCACGATGGCCTGCTCGCCCTCCGGCCCGGTCACGGTGGCGGTCACCCGCGGCGGCGCGATCTGCGGGCGCCGCAGGCTCCGGGCCAGCTCCTGCATTTCTTCTGGATTTTCCTTTAAAGCGCGCTGGAAATGCTCGAAAGATATGGTCTTTTTAGACTCTCCACTTAGGAGCGCATAGGCCTGCTTGGCGCGGCCGTGTTCGACCGCGAGCGAGTATTCCCGCAGCACAGCGTCCGGGTTGGACGCCGACGTGCTGGCGCAGCCCACGGCGACGAGGGCGAACGCTCCGACTTGAATCAGGACCGGCCGACGCATCACGCCTCGGATTACCACAGGCGCCTGCGTCGGTCATGGGGCGCGCGCCACGAAAGCCGGCCGCAGCGCCCGGCGAGCTCGGGCTGGACTCGTCGGGCGGGGGTAGTACTGTGGGAATCATGCGCCCCGGCGAGCGCCCTTCCGAGCCGGAGCAAATCCTGATTCTGCCGCTGCGGAATTCGGTCTTGTTTCCGATGTCCGTAGTTCCCATCAACGTGGGGCGGCCAAGGAGCGTTCGCCTGGTGGAGGAGCTGGCGGGCGGCGAGAGCGCCCTGGTGGGTGTGCTCACGCAGCGCAACGCGGACACCGTCGAGCCCGGCTTCGAAGACTTGTACTCGATCGGGACCTTGGCCCGCGTCGTGAAGGTGATTCGGCTCGGACCGTCGAACTACAGCGTTGTCTTGAACGGCCTCGGGCGCTTCCAGCTCAAGCAGCCGGCTGGGCTTGAACCGTTCATGCGCGGTGAAATCGAGCGCGTTGCCGAGCCAGCTGAGGCAGGCGAAGAACTCCGTGAGCTGGGACGCAAGTTGCGCGAGAGCACGCGGCTGGTGCTCGGTTTATTGCCTAATTTGCCCAAAGAAACCGCCAGCATCCTGGACAATGTCCGGGAGCCCGGGGCTCTGGCGGATTTGATCGCCTCCAATTTTCCGGAGGAGCACGCCAGCATCGCCGTGCGTCAGCGCATCCTTGAGGCGTTCGACGTGAAGGAGCGAGTGCAGCTGGTGCTCAGCATGGTCGAGCGTCAGCTCGAGGTGCTGCGCGTCAAGGACGAGATCTCCTCGCTGGTGCAGACCGAGCTCAGCCGCTCGCAGCGCGACTACGCGCTCCGCCAGCAGATGAAGAGCATCAAGGAAGAGCTCGGCGAGGCCAACGAAGACGACGAGGTCGAACAGCTGCGCGATCGCATTGCGCGCGCCGAGCTGCCGCCAGAAGCCGAGAAAGTAGCCAGGAAGCAGCTCTCGCGACTGAGCAGCATGCCCCAGCAGTCGGCGGAATTTCAGGTCGCACGCAGCTACGTGGAGTGGCTTGCGGACTTGCCCTGGGCCCGCACCACCCCCGACCGCATCGACGTGAAAGAGGTGCGCCGTTGCCTCGACGAGGATCATTTCGGCCTGGAACGCGTGAAGAAGCGCATCGTCGAATACTCGGCGATTCGCCAGTTACGTAAGGACAAGAAGGGGCCGATCCTGCTGTTCGTCGGTCCGCCCGGGGTGGGGAAGACCTCGCTCGGTCGCTCGATCGCTCGCGCGATGGGCAGGCGCTACGGGCGTATCTCGCTGGGCGGCGTACGCGACGAGGCCGAAATTCGCGGCCACCGGCGCACCTACGTGGGCGCATTGCCGGGCAGGATCATCCAGGCGATCAAGAAGGCTGGCTGTCGCAATCCGGTGCTGGTGCTCGACGAGGTCGACAAGATGGGCTCGGACATGCGCGGCGATCCGGCGGCGGCGCTGCTCGAGGTGCTGGATCCGGCCCAGAACGACACGTTCTGCGACCACTACATCGATCTGCCGTTTGATCTGTCCGAGGTGATGTTCATCGCGACCGCCAACTACCGCGGCAACATCCCCGAGGCCCTCAGGGACCGCCTGGAAGTCATTGAGGTGCCCGGTTACACGCGCTCGGAAAAGTGCTCGATCGCCAGGAAATTCCTGATCCCTAAGCAGATCAAGGAGCACGGCCTGACCCCGGCTCAGCTGGAGTTTCAGCGCGAAGGCGTCGAGTTTCTGGTGGATTTTTACACGCGCGAGGCGGGCGTGCGGAACCTGGAGCGCGAGCTGGCCGCCGTCTGCCGCGACGTCACGGTGAAGCTGGCCGAGGGCACAGCGCCTCTACACACCAGCGTGACTCCCGAGCATGTTCGCGAGGTCCTTGGCGCAGAGAAGCACCGGCCGGAGCTCTCCGAACGCAAGCTCGCCCCAGGCGTGTCGCTCGGGCTGTCCGTGTCGGGCGCCGGCGGCGACCTCTTGATCATCGAGGCGACGCGCATGCCCGGCAAGGGGGAGATCTTCATCACCGGCAGCCTGCGCAACGTCATGAAGGAGTCGGCTGCTACCGCGGTCTCCTTCGTGCGCTCGCGCGCCGACAGGTTGGGGCTGGATCCAGAGTGGCTGAAGTCGATTGATCTTCACTTGCATGTACCCCGCGGCGGTTCGGCGCGTGACGCTGCCAGCGCCGGGGTGGCCATGTTTGTGGCCGTCGCCTCGCTGCT
>JANNWK010000375.1:0-6325 GCA_031408355.1 Myxococcales bacterium | reverse complement strand
TCACCTGAGGGCATGGGACAGCAGCCAAAGCGTGGACCGCAATCTCGTTCAGCTGGCCTACTCGCCCGGGGGCATCCTGCTCGAGGACGCCGCCAGCATGCTGGCCGAGGAGCTTTCGGGCAGCGGTGGCCACGCCCGCATCCTAGCGGCCGTTGGTCGGGGTAGCAGCAAGTACGGCGAGATCGCCGGCAAGGCGGGCCAGCGCATCGATCAGCCGCTAGAAACCTTGATACGCGCTGGTTTGCTGCAGCGTTCGTTGCCGGTGGGCGCCCCGAAGGGTGCTCACCCCGCCTATGAGCTGTCCGACCCCTACTTGGCGTTTTGGTTCGGCTGCCTGTTCGCGAATCAGAGCGAGATCGAGGGTGGTCAGGGGCGTGCTGTGCTTCGTCGCGTCCAGCCCCTCTGGCAGAGGCAACTGGGTCTGGTCTTCGAAGAAGCGGCGCGAGCGCACGCACGCAAGCTGAGTGAACGCGGCGTGCTGCCGGAGGACCTGGTCATTGGTCGGTACTGGGCCACGACTGGACAACCTCTCGAAATCGACGTCTTGGGGCTGTCAGGAAAGACCGCCGTCTTCGTCGGTGAGGCGCGCTGGCAAGACAAACCCCTCGACCTAAGGGACCTCCGCGAGCTCGAGAGCAAGGCCGCCCGGTTGCCCAAGCTGGCGGGCAAACCCAGCTACGGGTTCTGGTCGCGCGCGGGGGTGACGAGCGCTGCCAAGGGTCAAGGAGCCCTGGGCTTCAAGCTTACGGAAATGCTCGAAACCTGACTCAGAGTCGCTGGGCCCCCGCCCTGGTTCGGCTAGCCCGCGAATCCCTGCAGCAGGTCGTCAGGTGGGAAGAAGTAGACCTGCCGTGAAGCGAGAGCCGCGCCTAAGCGAGCGCATTTTGGCTATGCTGGCGGCATGACGACTGATCTTCGTGCGTTGACGGCTGAACTCAATCGAAGTGCCTGGTCGAGTTCAGCGATCGCGATCGCTGCTGAGCGCGGCGTGCTGTCGGCGATTGCGCAGCGTCCGCAGTCTTGCGAGGAAATCGCTCAGCTCGCTTCGATCGCCGTGCCAACTGCGCGGGCCCTCGCCGATGTGCTCGCGGCACTGGGGGTCGTCGCGATCGAGGCAGACGGGCAGGTGCGCGACCTGGGCTCGCTCGGTGCCTATCGTGATCCGGCGGCAGCGCAGGTGTTGGCCGCTGATCTCCGTTCGACGCTGGGCACCGTTCGCGACGCTGCGTATGCCGAGGGACCTGTCGAAGGTTGGCGGGCGCTCGACCCGGTTGCTGTGCGAGCTCAGGGAATCGTCTCGCACGCGATGACGCTCTCGCTCGCGCCGATGCTGCGATCGATCCCAGACATGCACGCACGGCTCTCGGCTCCTGGCGCGCGCTTCCTCGACGTCGGCGCGGGCGCGGCCGGGCTTGGGATCGCCTTCGCCACGCTGTACCCGTCGCTGCATGTGGTTGGGATTGAGCCGTCGGAGGTCGCATGCGCCGAGGGTCGCGCCGCGATCACGCTCGCTGGGCTCTCGGAGCGCGTCGAGCTCCGCTGCGCCTACGGACAGGACCTTCAAGACGAGGCAGTCTTCGTCTCCGCATACGTCGCGCAGATGTTCGTCCCCGACGTTGCGATCGACGGTGTGTGGCGCGCAACCGCACGCGCGCTTCAGCCGGGTGCGTGGCTAACCACCGGTACGATCGCGATCGAGGGCGCCGAGCTTGCCCCCTCCATCGCGCGCTTTCGAAGTGCCGTCTGGGGCGGTGGCGTACGGCGTGCGCCCGATGTGATCGCAGCGCTGGAACGCGCCGGTTTCAGCGACGTCCGCGCTCTGCCGGGCCAGGGCATGAGCCCGATCCTCGCTCGCCGCGCGTAGGCTCCAGGAACTCATGTCCAACGAGGGGAGCTGGACCCAGGTCGCGACCGGGGCGCGACATTCATGACCGATTCTGTCAGGGTTACGCGCTCGTCAATCACCAGGAGCAACCCGTGTCGAATCTTCGCCCTGCTGGTCACCACACCATCACCCCGAGCTTCATCGTTCCAGGAGCTGCCAAGGTCATCGATTTTCTCGAGGCCGCGTTTGGCGCCACGGTCGTCGACCGATACGACGGTCCCGGCGGCGCGCTCATGCACGCCGAGCTGCTCATCGGCGACAGCGTCGTCATGTGCGGCGAGCCGATGCAGGGCTGGGAGCCCATGCCCGCGGCGTTCTCTTTTTACGTGGCGGATGGGAAGGCGGTTGACGCGACGTACAAGCGGGCGCTCGAAGCGGGAGCCACGTCCATCAACGAGCCCCACGACCAGCCCTGGGGCTACCGCGCCGCCAACGTCAAGGATTCGGGCGGCAACCGCTGGACCATCTGCGCGGTCGTCGAGATCGTCTCGCGCGAAGAGATCGCGCGGCGTATGGCCGACATGATGAAGGCCTGACCGCCGCGAGCGTGGGCGGGCTCCTGGCCCTGACGATTCTTCGCGTGGCGTCTCCGGGTGCGCTACGCTGAAGGGGTCTTGCTGCGCGGTCCGTTGATTCAGGGTTTGATGGGAGGCCTGCTCCTCGGCGGAGTGGCGTTCGCCCAGCAGGGCCTGATAGCTGACCCGTGGGCTCCCAGGGCTGGGTCGGCGTTGGTGCTGGTGCCGCCAGCTTTGACCGAGGCCGCCGTGGAGGTTCCCACCACAGCCCTTGTCAGGGCCACCCATGAGGCCTCCACTCTGCAGCCTGCCGTGGTCCCGCCGAAGTGGTCGCCGCCGGTCGTGGAGCTGCTGGTGGATCCTTGGGCCAGCACGCAGGGCAAGGGGGCTCTCGTGCCCCCGCGACCGAGCTGGGCTCCCAAAGTTGCGGACGTGGTCGACCCGTGGGCCCTGGCAGCGCCAGCCGAGGCGCCTCGCGTGGCCAGCCGTTCGACGGGTCCGCGTTACACGACGATCTTCTGAAGGCCAGCGAAGCCTCGGCCCGGGTTAGCGCAGGCGTGCGCTACGCGCGCCGCAGCAGCTACGGGCTAAGACCGACGCGACCGATGCAAACGTCGACGCAGCCCAGGGCGACGTACCAGCACCATCGGTAGGGCAGGGGCGTGTAGTCGTCGCAGCCGTGCCAGACGCTGCGGCACAGATTCCTGCAGCCGGAGTAGTCTTGAGGATCGTCGTGCTGGCGTTGCGTCGAGCCCTCTGCTTCCTCGACCAGCGTGCTCCACGCTTTCTCTTGCTCTGGTGTGAGAGGCGTCTTGTCGACTGTGTCTAGTTGGTCGAGCCCGACGCATAGCTCATGGCAGCCGTCCTCTTTGGTGCACAACGAGCAGCACGCCGTACTGTCCTCGGCGCACGTGGGCGAGCCTCCTCGATCGCGGCAAGCGTCCGCGAACACGCTCAGGTCGCGGCGGGGGTCTTTCGACGGCTCGACGCACATGGGGCTTCGGGGACCGAGCCTGTCAGGGGTGGTACCGGATTCAGTCTCGGCCTGGGGACGCACCAAATCGTCGGGATTCTGGGAGCAGCGCTCTTTGCATCCCTCGGCTGCCGTGCACGAGCGACAGCACCACGACGTGCCACCCGAGCATTCGGTGCGCTCACCCCCGGCGAGGGTGCAGGCGTTGACGAAGTCCCCGGGCACGTCGGAGCCGGTGCCGGTGCAGGCAGTAGGTGTAAAGTTGTCCGCCGACTGCGCAACTTCGCCGAGCGATTCCTGCTCCGAGCCGCTACAACCCGCCGAAAGCGCCATAGCAGTCAGCGCTACGGCACTGACTAGCCTCCACACCTTGCGAGACACGATGACCTTGCTCTTGTTCATTGGGATCCTCTTCTCTAGGCGCGGACCGACGCGAAGTCAGCGGCGCGGCTGTTCGGGTATGTGGCCAGGTGCCTAGAGCTTCGTCTCGGAAGCTGCCTGGGAGGGGAGCTTGCGCCAGACGTTCTGATCTGACGCTAACCCATGACGAAAGACAGGATCGCCGGCCACCAACCGTGCCGAACTCACTAATTCGCCGTCGTCGCTGCTAGTGCGAGCGTCTCCTGCTTTCCCACCAGCGCGATGGCACACCAAAGGAAGTCACGGCAATGATTGAACTGAATTGCGCTGGTTGGAACATGGGGCACGCCCTGGGTATCGCACGAGCGATGTCGCTCTTCTCGTTACTGTTCGTCTTTTCGTGTAGCGGGCAATCCGACTTCACGGAAGAGGACCTCGGGTCCAGTGCGCTTGAAGTGAAGGGCAGCGGAACTGGGGAGTCTGAAACGGAGGCCAACCCTGGCAAGACAACTCGTGCTAAGTCTTGCACGGAGCGTTGCAGGGATGCCGGTCACGAGAATCCGAGCTGGTGCGGGTACTCTTGCGACTGCGAAGCAGCCGGGTACAATCGCGTGTATTGCGAAGCGAACAATCCCTACATCGATCTCCGACCGTCGCCCCCGTCGCCCCCGTTGTTCCCATTTGATCCAGTGACGGATAGAATGAAATAGTCCGTTCTCGTCCTGCGCACTCATGCCGTACGCCCGAGTTTCTGGCGACTCGAGTCCCTTCACGCGCGTGTTGCGCTTCCAAAACGTCAGCGCGCTATTGGGACCACGTTCGTCAACGTGAAGACGTAGTCCTGGTAGTCGCCGTTGGCGGCCTCTTCGAAGCACACCAGGTAGGCATTGGCTATGCTCGCGCCTTGTCGGTCCTTTAGCGGATAGGTCCGAACGGCGTGCACGGTGGCGTTGCCTGCGTTCTTCGTGTCGTCTGTGTACGTGGTGTGGGTTTTGCTGACCGTATAGATACCGAACTCGAGCGCCGCGGCGGCAAAGCTTGGCTTGGTGCCGGGTTCGGTGGTGGGGTTGAGGGTCTGAAACTGATCGCTTTCGATCACGCCCAGCTGTGTTTCCTCCGCCTCCACGTAGTACCCGTAGGGGATTGGTTCCTTCGGTGAGTAGCGCGCAACAGGGGTGAGCTCGACCTCTGCAGCGCCCGCGGCCTTGAAACGAAAGGCTTGCACCTCTTCGCCCAGCAACGGAGTGGTGGTGCTAAGAATGCCCGCGCCGCCCACGTCGACGGCGAAGCCGAGCGTGTCGAGCACCGGCTTGAGCAGCGGCTCGTTCTCGCCCTCCAAGCCTTTGGCCCCGAGCCCGAAGAGTGAGACGAAGGTCTCCGCGAGCGGAACGCTGGTCTTGATCAGTACGCGGCTTTGGAAGAAGGCGACCCCGGTGGGGCGAAACCGGACCTGCACGTCGGTCTCCGCGCCCGCCTCGATCTGCGCGCCCGCTTCGGGCCCGGAAACGAGCTCAAACGAAGCGGTTCCGGGCGCGTCGACGTCGAGCACCGCGGACGAGACCAGCACCGGCGCGCTCCCAGGATTCTTGAGCGACACCCGCTGAGGCGTCGAGCTCGTCAGCTGAACGCCGGAAAAGATCAGCTCCGCCGGATCCACCACGAGCTCGGCGTTCGGCGCCGGCAGCGCGCCACCGGCCCCGCCCAGATTTTCGACTCCGCCGCTGGGGCTGCCGGCAACACTTGAGGTCCCCGCCACGGCAGCCCCGCCGGCGCCGCCTTCCGCCGTTGCGGGTGGCAGGCCAGCGCTGGCGCCACTGCTGCCTCCCGCGGTGCCCGGCCGCGCGCCGGGCTCGTTGTCCGAGCACGCTAAGCCGCCCGCGGCACACAGCGTTGTCAGGCTGGCCAATACGAAGTTCAGAGGGAGTCGATGCATGGCGGGGTCCAAGAGCTACTTGATGCGTTCGATGAGGCAGGCCGAGCTACAGCCGTCGCGGTTGCGGGAGTTGCCGTCGTCGCAGCTCTCTTCGAGGTCGTTGAGGTTGCCGTCGCCGCAGAAGGGCGCGCGCGTGCAGTCTGCCTTGCAGGTGCCGTAGCTGCCATTGTTAACTCCGTCGTCGCAGGCCTCATCGTGCGTCACGATGCCGTTGCCGCACTTGCTCTCGCACAGGGAGGAAACCAGCTGAAAATCGTCCAGCGTCAGCCGGTAGCTGGAGTTGACCAGGTTGCGTTCAGCCTGGAAAATCACGATTTCGTAGACTTTTCCAGTCACCAGGTTGAGGGGATTGCCGTCAATGTCGGTCACGGCTTGGTTGAGCGTGACGCTGTCCGTGAGGTTCACGTGCGTGCCGCTGATGTCCACCACGAGCTTGCCGTTGACGAACACCCAGACGTCGTCGTCGCCGTTGAACGTCAAGGTGGCGTCGTTGGCCGCGTCGTACTCGAACCAGTAGCGCACTTCACTGGTGAAGTGGAAGTTGTGGCCTGAGGCTTGGTAGTTGCCGAAGCCGAGCCCGTCGAGCGGAAAGAACGCCGCGTTGGTGTACGAGTACACGCCGCCCGCCCCGCGCGTCAGCGTGATCGTCGAGGACAGCG
>JANNWK010000374.1:0-8332 GCA_031408355.1 Myxococcales bacterium | reverse complement strand
AGGGCAGGTCGAGCGCGGTGTGCAGCAGGCGCTCGAGGTCTTGATGCAGAAGGCCGCCGGGGAGGACGTCGCGGGCGTGCCTGGCGAGGGCGCAGAGCGCTCGGAGAAGCGCCGCGGCGCGCCCAGCCCGGTGGGCATCCTGGCGCTCTTGTTCATGCTGCTGCCCGTCGTGCTACCGCTCTTGCTCCTGCGCGGCCGAGGGCGGGGCCGCGCGGGCCTCATCGCCTATGGGCTGAGCAGTCTCGGCGGCTTCGGGGGCCGTTCGGGCGGTGGGTTTTCGAGCGGCGGCGGTGGGTTTTCGGGCGGTGGCGGCAGCTTTGGCGGCGGAGGGTCGTCCGGCTCATGGTGAAATCTCTCCTCTCCCAAAGCGACGAGAAGCGCATCGAGGCGGCGGTCGCGCAGGCTGAACTCCGGACCTCGGCCGAGCTGGTGGTGGCCGTCGTGCCCCGAAGCGACGACTACTGGCGAGGTCGCGTGCTCTTGGCGTTGGCCTGGGCCTTGTCGGCCGGGCTCGGCTTCCTCCACTGGCAGCCGTGGTCCGAACCCGCCTTGTCGCTGCTGGTTGAGGTGGCGGTGGGCGCCCTTGCCTTCGCCCTCTCGGGCTGGGCCCCGCTCTTGCGGCTGCTCGTCTCGACCGCGGAGAGTGAGCGCGCCGTTCAGTCACGAGCCTTTCAGCTCTTTGCACAGCGGGGCCTGCATGGCACGAAGGGTCGCACGGCCCTGCTCATTTTCGTGTCAGAGCTCGAGCACCGCGTGGTGCTGCTGGGCGATCACAGCCTGCACGCCGAGCTGGGGCAATCCGGCTGGGACGCCGAGGTCGCACACCTGGTCGGGCGCATCCGCGAGGGTCGCGCCTGCGAAGGGCTGGAAGAGGTCATCCAGCACCTCGAACCGAAGCTCGAGGCGGTGGCGCCACGCGAGCACAGCGACGTGAACGAGCTGCCCAACAGCGTGCTGCGGGGCTAGGCGAAGCGGCCGCTCCGGGATCCGGGCAGTCGACGCTCCCGCTCCTACTTCGGCGCCTCCAAGAATGCGCTGACGCGCAGCCCAGGCCGAAGGCCTCGAGCATCGTCGAGCTCCATCACGACCTCGAGGATCTTCGTATCGATACGCTCGCTCGGATCGTCGGTGCGCAGGTTCTTTCTGCCCATGCGCTCGCCAATAGCGATGACCTTGCCAGAAAATTTTCGACTGCCGAAGGCGCTCAGCGTGACAAATCCGCGCATGCCGAGCGAAAGCTTGGCGACGTTGCGCTCGTCGATGTCGACGCGCACGCGAAGCTCGCTGGTGTCGCCCAAAAGCGCGAGCGCGTCCTGGCCGAGCGGGTTGTAGTACTCGCCGGCCCGAACCTTGAGCTGGAGCACCTGGCCCTTGATGGGCGCTCGCACGTCGCGCTGGGCGCGTACCGCCGACGCCTGCGCCAGGCGCGCCTCGGCGCCCTTCACGCGAGCCATCGCGATCGCGACGTCTTCAAGGCGCGAGCCGGCCACCGCCGCGCGCTTCTTGGCCTCGACGGACGCCAGGCTCGCTCGATCGACCTCAAACACGCTGCGCGCCTTGTCGAGCTCACTTGAGGAAATGGCGCCCGACGCCGCCAGGACCTCGGACCGCGACAGCACGTCCTGGGACAGTCGTGCCCGCGCTGTCAAGGCCTCGAAGTCGGCGGCGACCGCCTCGATCTCCTCCTTGCGCACGCCGCGCCCGGTTCGATACGACTCTGCCTTGGCGATGGCCAGCTCGCTTTCGGCGGCGGCCATCGACGCCCGCTCCAGCGTGTCGTCGAGCTGAACCAGCAGCGCCCCCGCTTCGACCTGCTCGCCTTCGCGCACCAGCACGCTGGCGATACGACCGCCCACGTTCGAGGCCACGCGCGTCTCGCGATCCTTCGGTTCGATCACCCCATCCCCGGGCAGCCAGTTCCCGGCCGGCAAGGGCCGACGTTCGTCGTTGCCAGCGCCGGGTGGCATTGCCGTGCGGCCCTGCGCCGCCGCGATCTGCTTCTCGGTCGGCGCTCCGGTCCGGCGCACGAAGAGATGTTGCAGGACCAGCGCGCCGGCGCCGACCAAGACGACCAGAAGCACGATGCTAGCTGCTGAGATTCGTCGCTTCATGCTGCGGGTGACCTTGCTTGAATCAGACCGTCTTCGATGTGAAACATCTTGTCGGCGAGGTGAAAGATGCGACTGTCGTGGGTAACGACCACCACCGTCCTGCCCTGCTCCTTGGCCAGGGCGCGCAGCGCTGTGGTGATGGCCAGCCCGTTTTGCGCATCGAGCGCGGCCGTAGGCTCATCGGCCAACAAGATGGGTGGCGAACCCGCCAGCGCCCGGGCGATGGCGACACGCTGCCGCTGCCCGCCCGACAGGTCCCGCGGCTTGGAGTCGAGCTTGTCGGCCAGGTTGACGAGCTCAAGCAGATGAGCCGCCTCGCCGAGCGCCTGCTTGCGGGGCCGCCCGCGCAAGCTGAGGAGCAGCGCGACGTTCTCTTGCGCGCTGAGCGAAGCAATCAAGTTATGGGCCTGAAACACGAAGCCAATGTAGGAGAGCCGTAGCCGCGGCAGCTCACCTATCGCGCTGGCCGTGATCTCCTCGTCCAGCAGGCGCACGCTGCCGCTGGTCGCCGTGAGCACACAGCCGATAATCGACAACAGCGTCGTCTTGCCGCTGCCCGAAGGACCGGAGAGCATCACAAACTGCCCAGGATCGACGGAAAAATCGACACCTCGAAGCGCCGTGTATTCGGTCGCGCCTTGGCCGTACACCTTCGTGACGCCGCGGCATTCAATGGCCGGCCTCATCGAAACACCATCGCGGGCTCGACCTTACGAATGCGACCGAGCGCCACGAGCGAAGCGAACGCGCACATGCCCACCATCAGCGCGAACGTCGTAAGCGAGAGCCACGGCGGCGTGACGACCACCAGCTTGGCCGAGGAAATCGCCCGCACAATCCGCGAAAGGACCGCGAGACCAAGCAAGGAGCCCGCCAGCCCGTAGACTACCGACTGCACAATCATGAGCACTGCCAGATCGAAGTTCGTGGCCCCAATCGCCTTCAAGGTCCCAAACTCGCGAATGTTGTCCACCACGGCCGAGAACATCGACAAGCTCACCACCACAAACCCGATGATCAGGCCAAACACCGTGCTGGCGCCAAAGATGACGCCCACGGGAGCCTTGGTGAGCAACGTGCGGGTCACCATGCTATCGACCTCGTCACGCGTCGCCACCATCACCTCGGGGGCGCGAGCCTGAAGCTCACGTCGCACGACTTCAGCGTCCGCCCCTGGCTCGAGCTTAACGAGGCCATACGTCGTCTGGTCACGAGCAACGCGGCCAAGCTCGCGCGCGAGCTCGTAGTCGGCGAACGCGTACGAGGTGCCGAGCGGCAAAAGCCCATACGTGAACGCGCCCACCCGGATGCTGCGCCCGTTGACCTCACGCACCGAGCCCTGGTTGAGGCCGCCCAAGATCTCGCGCTCGCTCTCCTCGAAGATCATGCTGCTGGGCTCACTCAGCACGCTCACGTCGCCAACGACAAGGTTCCACGGCCCCCCCAGGTAGTCAGGATAGCGCGCGCCGAAGATGGATACGGGCTCGCTGCCGCCGTTGGGCAGCTTGATGCTGCCGCCGATGAAGAGCAGCGGCTCGGCCAGCGCCACGCCGCGGGTGACGCGGGCTTCGGCCAGCGCCGCCATGGGGATGAGCTTGCCGGGGGCCAGCGACTCGCTGCCGCGCGGCATCAGCCACAAATCCGCGTCAGCGTTGCGCACCACCATCGCGTTCTTGTGAATGATCCCGAAGAGCGTGCCAATCGCTTGGTTGCTCAAGATCACGGCGAACACCACCCCCAGCAGCGTCGTCGTCAGCCTCAACTTGTCGAAGAACATCATCGACAAGGCCAAGCGCCCCATGATGCGCAGGCGCGCGCCGAATGACGCAAGCTCACGGATCGGAACCGCCAGGGGTGGCGGAGCCGACCTCTCGGGCGAGCTTTGCCGCGGCAGCTTGGGCTCAAGGCTCATGCCGCCAGCGCCTTGGCAAATAGGTCAGCCAGGTCAGCCAGGTAGCCCGCACGCGAGCGGGCTATCGGCGGCGCGCCCAAGAGGTGCTGCAGGAAGGCCCGCGACTGCACCGCACCGACCATCGCCAAGGCCGCGCTCTCGGGCGCAACCCCCCGCACCAGCCCCAGCTTCCGCGCGCGCCGAAGCCAGCGAGAAATGGCCTGAATCACGATCAGCGGCGGCGGCCGCTCGAACTGCGCGAGCAGCTCTCGATGAGGGATCCCGCTCTCGCGCAGCGCCATCAGGCTCGGCACCGCCGCGTCAAAGAACGTCGCCAGCGCCACAAACAGCTCGCGAAGCTGCTTTCCAAGGTCGCCCTCACGCGGACCCGCTTGGAGCGCCTCGACCCAGCTCAAATCAATGGCCGACCCAAGCGCCCGCAGCAACATCGCCTTGCGACTGCCGAAACGCTTGAACAGAGCGGGCTCGCTCACGCAAAGCTCGCCCGCCACCAGCGACAGGGAAACCCCCGGCCCACTCGCAAGAATGTGCCGACGCAGCGCCGCCAGGATCACCTCATCGGTATGCACGCGGGGACGAGCCACGATTAGTTAGTAACTGCACACTAACATTGTGTCAAGCCGGGCGCGCAAGCGGCAGCAGGCCCCGAGCGCGAGGTAGGCCGTGTTTCTATTGGGGCTGCCCAGCTGGGCAGCCGGCAACCGGGCCTCCCCAGGTTCAGCCCCGACCGACCCGCTAGCTTGTCGCCCTCGGTCTCTGTTAGAGGAATAGCCATGGGCGACTGGCTCTCGACCCTCGTCGCCGTCGCCAGTGTGGCGGCTTCGACGCCGGCCACCGCGACACCACGCGTGGTGGTGCTGGCCAGCGAGCACGCTTCGGGCGGCGCGTTCGTCGAGAACCTGCGGATTCAGCTGACGGACACGGCAGAAGTCGCGCTGGGGCCCGCCGCCGACCCTGGCTCGGCCCGCGACAAGGCCACCCGCGCTCGGCTCTACCTCCTGGCGAGCGGCGCTTCGATCGCGGTGTGGCAGGAGCGCCGCGTGGCCGCGCGGACGGGCGCTCTGGAGGTCGTCGTGTTGGCCGTCACGCGCGACACGCACGGGCGACCGATCGAAGTCGCTCGCCTCAAGAGCGAGAGCGGCGACGAGGCGGACCGCATCCTCGCCCTCAAGGTGGGCGAGCTGCTCCATCAGGTGCTGGCGGCTGCAAAATCCGACCACGAGCTGGCGGAGGAGCTGAGAAAGCGCGAGCAACCTGTCGAGAGCGAGCCGCCTGCCAAGCCGCGCCCCAAAGCCAAAAGCGCAGCGACAGCGCCGGCGCCTCAGCTGCGGGCCTTCGTCGAGGCGGGCGGAGGCCTTCGCGTCGACGCGCGTTTCGTGAGTCCGCAGGTGGGTGGCAAGCTGCTCGTCGGCGGGGCCTACCAGGCGTCGGGCCTTCGAGGCGAGTTGGCGCTCGGGGCGCGTCGACTGACGGACCTTCAGGTTTTCGCGGAGAACGGCCGAGTCGTGCTGCGCGAAGTCGACCTGAGCTTGAGCCTGCGCGGCTTGTGGGAACTCAGTCCGCTGGCGTTCGGAGCTCACCTCGGCCTCGCGGCGAATCGGCTTGAGGCCTCCGCCGTGTCACTCGACGGCCGGCGGGGCGGCACCACCAAGATCGGCACTTCCTGGACCGTGGGGCCCGAGGCGAGGCTCCGGTTAGCCTCGATTCTCGAAATGCGTGCTCAGGTGGTCTTGGAACCGACAATGTACGCCCAGCGCTTCGCCATCGAGGGGATAAAGGTCCCAAGTGGGCCTGGAACACACGTGGCCGGCGAACTCTCGCTCATCCTGTCGACGCGCTAGCGCCCCTATCAGCAGAACCTCCCCGACCCGCTGCCATTCGGGCTGATTTTATTCACCCAGGGACCACGCGGGTCACTATCCTTCTGTGGCCTTGTCCGAACGTCTAACCAGCTCCGTGAATGACGATGAGCTGATTAACCGCTGTCGGGCGGGCGATCGCGTGGCGCTGGATCGGCTGTTCCGGGCCCAGTCACCGGCCCTCCACCGGCTCCTGCTCCGGATGGTCGGGCCGAAGCCCGACGTCGAGGATCTGCTCGAAGCCACGCTGATAGCGGCCATCGACGCGTTCCCACGCTACCGGGGCGAGGCCAGCGTCGAGCGCTGGCTGGCCAGTATCGCCACGCGCATCGCCTTCGGCCACTTCCGCTACTCAAAGCACCGAAAGCACGCGCCCCTGGAGCTGCTCAAGGGCCCGGCCGAACCCGCCGACAACCAGCCCCAGCCCGACACCAGCTTTGAAACGCGACGACGTGTCGAGCGCCTCTACCATCACCTCGACAAGCTCAGCCCGAAGATCCGCATGCCGTTCGTTTTGTACTTTCTAGAAGGGCGACCCATCGACGAGGTCGCAGCCATCATTGGCGCCAACGTCATCTTGACCAAGGGTCGCATCTTCCACGCGCGCCGCACACTGCTGGCGCGCGCCAAGCGCGATCCGGTCCTGCAAGATCTGATTTCCAGGAGGGAAGCATGATACGCATGGGTTGTATTCCGACGGAGCTACTGCTCGAACGTCAAGCGCCCGAGCTATCGCACGCCGAGCGCCTGCGAGTCGAGGGGCACCTCGCCGAATGCGAACACTGTCGGCGCGAACACGGCGCGCTGCTTTCGCTGCGTTCGATGGTCGAGGAGAGGATCCTGAGCACCGCGAAAGCCAGTCTTCAGGAGCGCGTGATAGCTCGCGCTCTCTTGAAATCCGGCTCGCCTCTCGAGCGTCATGCCGCCAGCGCCGCGGCTCATCCGAGCAGCTTTGGCTTGCCGCGTTTGGCCTGGGGTTTGGCGCTGGCAGCCGCGCTCGCGCTGGTTTTCGTGGGCGTGCGGCGGTACAGCGGCGAGGAGACGGTCGCCTCCGCCACGCAGCCAGCGTCAGGTCAAGTGTCGACCGGTAAGCTGCTGCTCGGGAATGCCGTGCTAGCTGCCGGCGACGCGATCCCGGAAGGCCGTGAGCTGCGTCCGCAAGGCGGCGTGCTCGTTAAGCTAGCGCACGCCGAACTGGCAATCGAGAGCGCCGAGTCGCTGGTCTGGTCGGCCAAGGAGCGCGCGGTCACGCTGCGCAATTCGGTCACCAACGTGAATGTCGATGCCACGCGGCGTCAGTCGTTTCAGATCGTGACGCCGCACTTCATCATCGACGTGCTCGGGACGCGCTTCCGCATTGCGCATGAAACAGTGTCGGTCGAGCACGGCCGCGTCCGTGTCTCGTCGCTGGATCGACAGCCCATTGCTGAACTAGGCCCGGGCGAGAGCTGGACCTTCCGCAGCGAGCCCCCGAGCGCGAGCGTGGCCGCAGCTCCGCTGACTCCGCCGAGCGCGGAGAGCGCTACGGCAGCGAGTCCTGCCAAGCCCCAGCTGAACGATTCGGCCCTGCGCGCCGTGCCCGCTTCGGTGGCGGACCTCTTGGCGCGGGCCCGTCACCGGCTGGCAGCGGGCGACACGCGCTCGGCCCGCACGGATCTCGACGCGGCGCTGGCGGCCGGCGGCTCGCGCTCCCAGCAAGCGGAAGCCCAGATGCTGAGGGGTGACTGTGCCCTCGTCGATGGCGACACCCGTGCGGCGGTTCGGACCTACCTCGACGTGAGCCAGCGCTTTGGCGGGCTCAGGGTGGCGGAGACGGCCCTGTTCACGGCGGCGCGAGTCGAGTCCAACCGTGGCAACAAGCTGGCCGCCCGGGAGCTCTTGCAGAGCTACCGGAATCGCTACCCGGCAGGGCAATTCCGGAGCGATGTTGACGCGAGGCTGCGAATGCTCGACGGGAAGTGATGCGCTGCGCCTGCGCGCTCCTCCTCCCCTTCTTGAATCTCAGCGCGTGCGGCACGGAGATCAGCGAGCTGATCCCGAAGCAGCCGTGCGGCGCGCGTGGCAGCTACCCGGGCGGCGGGGTGAAGCTCCAGGACATCGCCAGCGCCTCGGGCCTGCTGCTCAATGGCAGCGCGGCCGCGGTGGATGGCGCGCTGCGGGTCACCGCCTCGACACGCAACGCCGTCGGCTCGGCCTACTTCGCGGACCCGATCGCGATCGACGCCAGCACCTCACTCGCGGCTCACTTCGCGCTGCGGATTGGCGGGGGTGACGGCCTCAACGGCGCCGATGGCTTGGCCTTCGTGCTCCAGGCGTCGGCGGAGGGACCGCGAGCCGTGGGCCTGGACGGTGGTGGGCTGGGTTTTCAAAACGTGGCCCCAAGCCTGACGGTCGAATTCGATCCGTTCCACAACGACCCGGATCCTCCGGGCGACAGCCACATCGCGGTG
>JANNWK010000373.1:0-13448 GCA_031408355.1 Myxococcales bacterium | reverse complement strand
GGGTTGCCCGAGGGACCACCGAGCGCCGCCTGGCCTTGCGGCTCACAGCGCCCCAAGCTTCTTGAGCCAGCGGTCGACTTCGCTTTCCTGGATGTCGACCCCTTCCCCCAGCTCCTGGAGAGCCCGCTCGCGTGCGTCCTGCCGCGCGGCCTCCGAAACAAGCTCGCTGAGGACCGCCGAGGCGCTCCGCTTGAGCTGCTTTGCCCGGCGATCAAGATAGGCCGCCGCCTTGTCATCCAGTGAAAAGCTACGCTTCTGCACGGTCATGGTCGTACCTCCAAGTACGAACTATTCCTACCATCGGGTAAGAACGGACACAAGCGCCGACGCTCGGAGCAGGCGCTAGCGCAGATCCCCCCAAACCGTGAGCGCGGCCTGGGTCGCTGGGTCGAGCTCGGCGCGCAGGCGGGGGCCAAGGCTGGCCGAAGCGCGCTCGGCGTGGGCGGCCGTGCTGAACACCGAGAGCCAGAGCGCGCGAGCTGCCATCGTCTTTTGGTCGAATAGGTCGGTGGTACAGGCGGGGTCGATGTCTTGCGCGCACAGCTGAGGCACGTGGCCCACTTGGCCGCGCAACAGCCAATCCCCCAAGCGCGCCGAATAGTGGGGGAGTGCTGTGGCGAGGTCCACGTCGCCGCTCAGCGCAGGGTGGCCGCTCGCGCGAGTGAACAGATCGGAGCCGGTGCCCTTAGGCACGTCGAGCCCAAACGCGCGCAGGCTGGTGAACGCGAGGTCCTGAGCACGGGTGGGCAGCGTAACGACGCGGCCCGCCAGCGCGTCGCCGGGAAACTTCACGAGGAGGGGGAGCAGCAGGCGATCCTCAGTGAGAGGACCCTGGGGATCGAACGGGATATCGGGGCCGTTGCCGAAGCCGACCTCGGAGGTGACCATGAGCAAGCAGTCGTTCCAGGCGTTTTTCTCCTTGAGCAGCGCGATCAAGCGACCGAGAGCGGCGTCTTGCTTGACGAGGACGGCGTCGTGCATTTCCCTGAGGCGGATCCAATCGTCGTCGCCGATCCGGCGCGCGACCTTGCGCTGCTTGCCGCGCAAGGCGCCGAGCACGATGCCGCCGCGTCGCGGATCGAGGATCCCGGCGTACTCGAGCGGCTTGAGCCCAAGCGTCTCCTCGCGGGTCAAGTCCCAGGGCGGGTGCGCGCCGCGCAGCTCGACGACCAGCAGTTGCTGCGCGCTGCCTGCGCGCGAAAGCTCCTGCTCAAGAAAGCTGGTGGCGCGCGCGAGCGGCTCGCTGGCGGGGAGATCTGACACGGGCGAGATCGCTTCGAAGGTGTCAAAGCCCGCGCTCAAGCCAAACGGTGCAAAACTGCTGGGCGCGCCGGTAAAAAACGCGGTGCGGCCGCCGGCCTCTTTGACGGTTTCTGCGAGCGTGACCACCTTCTCGCGCAGCTTTTCACCCGCCGTCTCGATGCCGTGGACGGTCGGGGAAAGCCCGGTGAGCAGAGAGCCTAGCGAAGCGGCGGGGACGCTTGAGGGCGCGCGGTGCGCGCTGAAAGCGACCGCGTGCTTGGCCAGATCGCCGAGCACCCGTAGGCCACCGGTGGGGCCCCAAGGCGGCAACCGGGCGCGATCCGCAGACGCCAGCACCACGATCACTATCGTGCGGGCCCCCGGTACGCGCGGCAGCTCGGCGCGTCCTGGCGTGATGGCCGGATCTCCAAAGACGACCCGACCGCCGCGGGTGCCTTCGAGCGCGCGCAGTTCGAGGCCCACCACGTCACCGGCGGCTGGCGCGAGGTCCTGCAGGACGGGCGTGAAGCTGGCGCTATCGCCGCCCGACAGCTTGCGCGAGGCGAGCACGCGCGCCGGCCTGTCGTCCGTCACCAAGGCGATTTCCGCGACACCGCGACCCGTCCCCCAAAAGCCCAGGCCGACCCGCAGCCGGGCATCCGGAGCCGGCCGCAGGTAGCAGCGCACGACGCTTGGCGCGCGCAGCACGATCGAGCGCTTGGGAACGCCATCGAGCACCACGTCGCTTACAACATCGCGCAACGTCGGGGCTGCGTAGCTCCCGGCGTCGTCGGCTGCGGGTCCAACCCGCACCCAGTCAAGGTCCACCAGCGGTTCTTTGGTGCCGCGTGGCGCACCGGAAAGCCGCAAGCTGACGCGATGACGGCCGCGAGCCAGTGGACCCGGGACAGCCGGGAAGACCAGAGTGCGGGTCTCTCCGCTGAGCAGCTTTTGCTGACCCAACCGCTTGTCGTCGATGGAGACCTGAAGCGCCCGGGCTACCAGCGGATAGAGGCGCAGCGAAACCGAGACGTTCTCCGTGGGCTCGGCTAGCCAGAAATCGAGCACCACATCGCGCGAGAAGACGCGCTCGTAACGGTCGTCGCCACGGTCGATAGTGGGCGGCGGTTCGGCGCGGGCGGCAGCGAAACCACCGAACGGCAATTGCCCGGTGCCGAAGTCAAAGAGCCGACCGTAGTGTTCAAGCTCGCAGCGCGACAGCTGCTCCACGAGGTCAATGCTCTGGGCGGGCACGGGCGCGCGGGGCACGAGCGGAACGGCGGGAGGCAGCAGGCCACGAGCGCTGGAGGCGGGCGCCGCCTCCGGCTCAGCCTTGTCGCAACCGGAGCCGAACAGCAGGGCGGCAAGTGCGCCGGTCCACAGCCTCACGGTGATCCGACGACGGCCTCTGAACCGCTCGGAGTGGCCACCGCGAGGGTGCGCACGCCAGCTCGCACGGCGACGGTGGAGACGATGCCATCGCCGAGGCCAAGCTCGTGGGGGCCAGGCAACAACGGAACGCGGCGCTTCGGGCCCATCCCCAAATACTCGCCGTCCACGCGGATGGCAGTCGCCTCGGGCACCTCGACCTCCAGCAGTCCACTGCCCGCTGCAACGCCTGAATCGGGAGGCAGTGGCGACTCACTGGTGCGCACGAGCAGCCTGGGAACGGCGGCAGAAGCAGGCGCGGGTAGCGGCACGATCGTGGACGGGGCCGTCGCGGTCGCGGCGTCCGGTCCCTCCGGCGCCAGCAGCTGGGCCGCGAAGCGAACCCCAGCGAACGACGCTGCCGCCGCCAGCAGGGCCAGTACGAGCGTGCGGGCCACGCCGCCCTGATCTGCGTCCGTCCGGGCAGACGCCGAGCTCGGCGGCGGCGACGAGGCGGTGGCTCGTGGGGCCCGGGAGCTCGGTCCAGGGCCCGCCGCGAAGGCCTCCGTGGGCTCGTTCGCCGGCGCCTGGGGAGCGGGAGGTCGGGGCGCATGGACGATGATGGGGCGCGCAGCGACGGGCAGCGCGGCGGCCGGCGAGGGCGTCTCTGCGAGCAGCGCCTGCGCGAGCGGGTCGTCGCTGTCGCTCGGCGTGTTGGCAGCCGCGTCGCGGTCCTCAGCGGCACCAGCAGCGGCGATGGCGGCGGCCGCTTCGTTGCCGGCGCTACCGAGGGTCGCCGTGGCCAGCGGGTCCGGACGGTAGCCCCGCTCGACCGGCACCGACGAACCCGGGAGGCCGAACTCTTCGCGTTGAGCCGGGCCGGAGGAATTCAGGGTCGAGCGCAGCGGGTCGGCAGGCGCGAACGGCTGAGCGGCAACCAACTCGACCGAGGGTTGGGCAATCAAAGGCGGAGCGACGCTGGACTCGATCTGCAGGGAGAACCAGCCCGCGTCCGCCGACTCCAATTCGCTGTCAGGCGGCTGGGAGTACACGGCCGGGGCTCGACGCTGCGAGACGGGCGCAACCTCTGCCGCCAGCGTTTCCTCGGCGACCGGCGCGGCCGCACGGACCTCAGCCCCCGCAGGATCCTGCACAGCCTCAGCCACGGGCTCCGGGACGGCTTCAACCGCAAGCTCCGGGACGGCTTCGACCGCAAGCGGAACCTCGGCCACCGTGCCTTCCGGCGTGGCGTCCGAGCGGGGGACAGGCAGGACAACGGCGGGAGGGATCCGCGTCTGGGAGATGTCTTCGACGCCGCCGGCCGTTTCGACCGCCAGGATGGCGCCGCGCCGCGCGAAGTCGGACAGCACCGCTTCGAGCAGCCGGGCAGGTGCGCCACCGGACGCCAGGAGATCGCGCGGTGAGGCGCCTTGGATAAGCTCTCGCAAGAGGCTGCGGGCCGGCTCCGGAGTGCACTCCAAATAGCTTCCAACGCGCCCGGCGTCGAACGCGACCCGAGTGACATGGGCGAGCGAACCGACTGACACGGCTCGCTGGGCGGCGCGCGCTCGAGCGATCGGCCCTGCCAGCTGCTCCTGCAACGCACCCGAGAGCTCGCCGCGACACGGCGACTCGTCCGGCTCGATGACGAAGCGCCCAGCGCTCACGCCCAGTAGCATCGAAAGCACGCCCTCCCCCCGCTCGAAGGTGCCATCGGTGGCGCTGCGAATGGCCGTCCGTGGCTCGCCAGCTCGGACCTGTACCTCGTAAAGATAGGAAGAATCCCTAATGCTTACGCGAACATCGCGACCAGAACGACAGACGAGATCGAGAACGAGTCGGGGTGTTATGCCATCCAGGCGCCCTCGCACCTCGCCGCCATTGGCGACGCGCTGTTCCACGCGAGAGCGAGCTCGAAGTACCTCGCGCAGGCGTTCGACCACGGTGGAGGCCGCCGCCTCCTTGCGCAAGTAGCCATCGGCGTCGGCGCCCAGCTCACGCACACGCTGCAGCAAGTCTTCCTTCCACGACAGCAGGATCACCGGCACGTCGCGCACGGCGACATCGCGCTTGATCTCATGGCAGAGCGAGAAGCCGTCGAGCTTCGGCATGAGCACATCGCTCACCACCAGATCGGGCCACAGCGCCGAGGTCAGCTCGAACGCGCGCTCCCCGTCGTGCGCCTCGAACACCTCGGCACCGACCGCCTTGAGGATGCCGGCCAAGAACCAAACCACGGCCGGATCATCATCCGCTACGACGATGCGCCGGCCCTGCAGCGAGACACCCTCGCTGGCGCGCCCCTCGCGTGCGCCGCGCTCACCGAGACGCCGATCGTCATTCCAGGGGGCGAACGGCACCGCGCCCTCCGGACCCGTCGCTTCAAAGCGGACATTGCCGTCCGAGCGCAACGTGACGAGCTCGCGCAAGCGCGCCACCGCGCCCCACACGGCGCTCATCACCTCCGTGCCCTCGCCAAAAGCGACGCTCGAGCGGCGTGCCGCGGGCTCCACGGCCTCCACCAGCCCACGGCGGATCTCGCTCGTAATGCGGTCCACCAACTGAGAAACGTTCAGCTCACCGAACGGCTCATTGGCCTGGGCGCGTGGGCTTCCGTGCTCGCGCAGCTCGCGGAGGGTGCGTCGAAGGAGCTCAGGGCTCAGGGGTTTGCCAAGCACGCGCGCGGCGCCCAAAGCCAGGAAGCCAGCGGCGGCCTCCGGACTCGCTAACTCACCCACCACCAGGATCGGCACAGGGTCGACCTGGGGATCGCCCAGGAGGAACTCGATGAGCTCGCGCGCCCCTTCGCGGTCGGCATCGACGACAGCGACGTCGGGGCCAAACACACGCGACAGCTCACGCGCTTTGGCCGGGTCTTCCGTGCACGCGCATTCGATCGGCAGGTCAGCCTGGTACTGCACCTGCTCGACGACCGACTGGGGCCCGAACACCAGCACACCGAGTGGAAAATCGCGCTGAGCCTCCTGGACGGGCAATGCGGGCACGACGGCACGGATCGACACCTTGGCGCCAAGCACCAGGGACGGCAGAAGATCCAGCGCGCGAGCCATCTCGGCGAGATCGGTCGGCGCAGGTCCCGCCCGCGCAACCCGACGCAGGGTTTTCTCAGCCTCGGCCAGCGCTTCGGCCACGCTCGCGAAGCCGAGCACGCGGGCGGCCGAGCCGAGCGCATGCAAGCGCCGGAGGAATCCGTTGATGCGGCCGGGGTCGCGCGGCTGGTCCTCGACGGCACGGAGCGCGCCTCGCAGGACTTCGAGCCGGCGCGGCAAGCTCGCCACAAAATCGCCGCGGGCACCGGAAAGCCGGGCCTGCTCGTCCTGCGCTGGAGGGGCCCCGATCATGGCTCGGCCGTAGCACAGGCGTTGCGGGAGGCCGAATTTTCGGCTCAGTCGCGAGCGCGGGCGCCGGCCGTCCTGGACCTCAACATCCAGCCAGAACCTCCAGAAACGCCGTCCCCGTGGCCCGAGTGCCGAGCGTACCGCCGGCGTCCGGAGTGCAGCGCCCAAGCCGTAACAGCTCGGCCGAGGCGTGCTCGATGCGAACGGCTTGTTCGGGGTGGCCAAGGTGCGTCAGCAGCATGCCGAGCGAACGGATCGCCCCGAGTGGGTTGGCCAAATCGCGGCCCGCCAGGTCGGGGGCGGAGCCGTGCACGGGTTCGAACAGGCCAATGTGGCCGGGCCTGGCCGGATGGAGGTTGGCGCTCGGTGCCAGGCCAAGGCCGCCAGCCAAAGCGGCACACAGGTCCGCTAGGATGTCGCCGAACAGGTTACTGGCTGCGATCACGCCGTAGCACTCAGGGGCCTGGATCAGCCGTGCCGCCAGTGCATCCACGTATTGATGCTGGGCCGTGACCGCCGGAAACTCGAGGCAGAGCTCACCAAATACGCGTCGCCAGATCGCTTGAGCCGGAATCGCGTTGGATTTGTCGGTCATCACGAGCGGCACGCTGTGCGTGAGCGCGTGCTCGAAGGCCGATCGGAGCAGCCGCTCCACGCCCGTGCGCGTGTGGACTTCCCGGCCCACAGCCAGCTCCGCTTCGGTGCCGCGCCCCGACTCGCGCCCGGCGCCGACGTACTGTCCCTCCGTATTTTCGCGAAAAATCACCAGATCTACAGCGCTCTTCGATTTTCCCCGCAGCGGGACCAGCGCATCGGAGAGAGCGCGCACGGGCCGAACGTTGGCGTAGAGATCCCAGCCCTGCCGCATGCCCATCAAGATCTCGTGGGCGTGCTCACCGCCCGGAACGCGTGGATCGCCCACCGCCCCGAACAACACGGCCCCGCAGCTTCGTCGCACCTCGTCCTTCAGCTCGATCGGGAAGGTCGCCCCAGTCCGCAAGTACAGCTCTGCCCCGAGCGGCAGCTCCCAGATCTCGAGGTCGAGACCGCGCGAACGCCGAAGCTCGTCCAGCACCCTGAGGGCCTGTGCCGTCACCTCCGGCCCTATGCCGTCTCCAGCGATGACCGCGACTTTCTGGGACACCCGTCCGCCTTTCTTGGAGCAGTCAGCTGCCGAACGCCTTCTCGAAGAGCAGGCGGAGCAGCGTCGCTACCTGTTCGGGGTCTGCCTCGTCGCCTTCGCGGAGCACCGCGTCGGCGTCCAGCATGGGCACGGCGGCCACCGAACAAGCCGTCTCGAGGGCGTCCGAGGCCGTCAGCTCAAGGCGCGCCAGCGCCGCAGCGCCGGGCAACGAAAGCCCCCACAGCGGCGCATACGCCTCGACCAACGGCAGGCCAACGACGTCCAGATCCGTTTCCCCCAGGCGGAGAGTGGCTAGCACAAACGGGACGGGCGCCGCCGGGACCGATTCGGTGGGTACCGAGGCTTCGGCGACGCGACCGAGCGCGTGCATCAGCGTGATGAGCCGCTGGGGGCTCGCCGCCACCACGACCCGCGCGGCTCCTCGATAGCAGGAGCGCTCCGCGCGCTTGGCGAGCGCCGAAAGCACGCTCATCCGCTCGGGATCCGCCAGCTCGACCCGCGCGGCGCTGTGGGCGATGCGCCGGACGAGTCCCTGCTCGAGCAGCCGAGTCAGGGTCTGCAGCACCACGAGGTCGTGGAGCGTCACCTCGTCGAGCAGCTCGGTCAGCGTGCGCGGCATCGTGAGAGCCTCGAGCAGCCGCGCCTCCGCGTCGGAGGCGTCGCTGGCCGGCGGAGCCAGCCCGAGCAGCACCGTACCGTCGAGTGCGAGGGCAGCCTGAAGGCGCCGACACTCGTCCTGTTGTCGCAGCCCCTCCATCAGCAGGGCGCTCGTGGAAACCTGCATGCGCTCAAGAAACTGCGGAGTTCCGCCGACGAACGAGAACGTGCCTTCGGTCTCACCCAAGAGGCGATAGAGCGCCTTCTCGCGCTCAAGCCGTCGGAACACAGCGTCCACCACCTCACCCTGACTGATTCGAACCTCGCCCGCGCCGGACGACGTGCCGATGGAAAGCGTACCGCTACGCCGATTCATGGCCAGGAGTTGCAGCAAATCCACGGTGCTGACCTGCTGCAGATCACCGCGAAAGTCCCCAGCTTCCTCTGGCCCGGCTTGGGGACGACTGGGTAGCGCGAAGAGTCGTCGAACGATGACCTCGACATCGTCGTGGGGTAGCTGGTCGAGCGCGAGCGGGCTGCCGGACGGCGTGTCCACCAAGACAAACAAGGCGACTCCGCTGAGCGCACGGTTGCTCTTGAAACGCAGGCAGTCCTCCTCCGCAGAAATCAAGGAACTCGCCAGCAGTACGGCGGAAAGTTCGACTCCGGCGCAGCGCTCCAAGGCACCCGAGAAGCTGTCGGAAATGAGCACGGACAAGCCGCGCGCCCGAAGCCCTGAGGCCAGCGTGCCCAGTAAGTCGACGTCCGGCTGGACTAGCAGGATCGACCTCATTCGAAGGGCCGCCCTGCGATTTCGGAAAGATGGGTCACCAGCAGGTCCGCGAGGAGTGGGTCCGTGGAGTGTACGGCCCGCACCAGATTGCCCTCGGTGCGACCGACCAGCGCGTACGTCGCGTGCTCGGCTACCACCACCAGTACATCGACCCGCTCACAGCCGGGCGAACGGGTTACGTCGATCGTGTCGAGCTTGAGCACGTCACTGGTGCGCGACAGGTCGGCGCGCACCGCGTTGCCTGCGCTCAATCCGGGCCGTTGCGTGGCGAGCACGCGCGTTTGTCCGCCACGCGTCGCTTCAGCCGCGGCGGCTGCGACCAGTCCCATCAGATCGGTCACCGGAAGCTCAATGTAGTGGGGCGTTTCCAGGGGAGCCGCCCGACGCGCCCGCGGCTCCGGCACCATGCCGAGCAGCGTGTCAACCAGCTGAGCCAGTGGCATGGCGCGTAGCCCCGGCGTGTGGACGACCGAGCTAAGGCTCGCGTCCGAGCGAAACTTGGCGACCCGCAACAGCTGCGACAGGTCCGAGCCGTCGTGGGGAAAGGTGGCCACACCCACCGAAGCGCTGAAGGGCGAGGCGCCCGCCGCGCCATTGAACTGGGCGAGAATGCGGCGCCGGCAGGCCTGCGAGCCCGGCGCGCCGGTTTCGGGCAGCAGCAAATAGAACTCGTTGGCGTCGACGCGTGCCAGCACGTCCGTGTCGCGGACCGCATCCAGCACGCGTTCGGCGCCTGACACGGTGGGCTCAGTATCAGCGCCGACCGCGGAATCGGGGGTAAAATCGAGGCCCACGGTCGCGAGCGAGAAGCGCCGACCGTGGCGTCTCGCCATGGCGATCTCGCGACCGGCCACGTCCACGAAATAGGCGAACGTGTAGGCGCTGGAGCTAGGGTCCTTCATCGCTCCGCGATGCGACTGCTCGCGCGCGCCGATCAGCGAGAGCACCGTGGCGGCTTGAGTGGCGACCAGCTCAATCAGCGGCTCACTGGCGGCAGTAGGACTCACTTCGGCGCCGCCCATCAAGACAAGCCCCGAAAATTCGCGCAGCAGCGCCAACCGAAGCACGACCAACCCGCTGCCAACTGCGAACGCGAGCGCCTCCATTTCCTCGCAGAATGTCGGTGCGTTTTCGACGTCGCCGAGCACGGCCGCCCGCAGCAACTGCCGAGCACCCTCGGCTGCCGGCAGGTAGACAACCACGACGTCGGCACCCGCCGCCGCGGCGATCACCCGGGCCACCCGCTGGGCGGCCTCCCGCCGACTCTTGGCGGAGGCAATCTCGGCGATTTCGCTGGAAAGCGAAGCCCCACGCGCCGCGCTGCGAGCCGCGCGCAACAGCTCCGCGCGTTCAAGCCGTTCAGCCATGCGCGTGCGCACTTCGGACAGCGCGTGAAGCACCTCGTCACCGGCGATGGGCTTCACGAGCACGCCGGCCCCACCGAGCGCTACCGCCTGGACGCCCAGGTCGAGCCGCTCGGCCGTCGTGATCGCATAGACCGGCACGCTCGGCGCTAAGGCCCGCACGTGATGCAGCACAGCCAGCCCAGCGCTCTCGCCCAGCGTCACGTCCACGAACGCCACGTCGGGCACATGCGCCGAGACCCGCAAGAGTCCTTCGGCCAGGTCGGTCGCCACGCTCAGTCGGTCACCGGTGGCGACCAGCGCTCGGGTAAAGAGCTCAATCGTCGCAGCGTCCGGAATGATCGCGACGACGGCGAGCTCAGGCGCCGCGCGGAGTCCGTTCACGGCGCCATGACCTCGCCCGAAAAGACGTAGCGCGCGGGGCCGCGCAGGCTGACTGCGAGATCTTCACGCCGAACCGTGAGGCTAAGCGGACCGCCCGGCAGCTGCACGACGATCGCTTGGTCAAAGGGTGAGCGTCCAGTGAACGCCGCGAGCGCGGCCACCGCAGCGGCTCCGGTGCCGCACGCCAACGTGCGTCCGACCCCGCGCTCCCACACGAGCATCTCCAGCGCCAAGGGTCCTAAAACTCGGACCATTTCGACGTTGGCACCGGCCGCGAGCAGGCCCGACACTCGCGGGCCGAGCTCGTCCAGCTCCTGCTCGGTGCAGGCGACATCGAAGACAATGGCGTGGGGATTGCCCATGGAAACTCGCTGAAACGTAAGCGGAGCCCCGCGATGCTCGGTCGTGAGCTCGCCCTGCCTCACGGCCACACCCATGCTCACCGTCACCTCGGCCACGTTGCCCTGCACCTCGACGAGCGCGCTGCGCGGTCCGGCGTCGGTGTCGATGACCAGCTCCGCGCGCGTTAGGCCCGAACGGCGGGCGAGCGCAAACGCCAGGCAGCGCAGCCCATTGCCGCAACCCTCTGGTCGCGAGCCATCTGAGTTCAACACTACCATGCGCCCGTGAGCGCCCGGCGTCACAGGCGGCGCGGAGAGCAAGACACCGTCGCCGCCGACTCCGAAGTGGCGGTCACACAAGGCGCGCGCTTGCGCCGGGCGGAGCGCCGTGTCGCTGTCGGCCTCCACGACCAAAAAGTCGTTGCCGATGCCTTCGTACTTTCCAAATCGCAGCAGGGGCGCCATGGGCAAAACCGATCCTAGCACTGGGTGGGTCCGGCCCTGCCCGGCGATTCCGGGCGCCGGAAAGCCGTAGCGGCCCGTCGGCTGTGCTAGACCGGCGTCGATGCGGCGGCCCCTCATCCTCAGCGGCTTCATGGCCAGCGGCAAGTCCAGCGTCGGCCGACAAGTGGCGACGCTCGCCGGGCGACCCTTCATCGATCTGGACGCACAGATCGAGGCGCGCATGGGCGCTCCGGTGGCTCGGATCTTCGCCGAGCAGGGCGAAGCCGCGTTTCGGCGGGCGGAGGCCTTCGAGCTGGGCCAGCTGCTTTGCACACACGCCGACTCGCCACCGGTCATCGCCGTCGGGGGAGGATGCTTGGTAGCGCGTGAGCTGCGGCTCCAGGCCATCGACAGCGCCGTCGTGGTTTCGCTCAGAGTGACGGCGGAGGAGGTCGAGCGACGCGTGGGCCAAGACGCGTCGCGGCCCAACCTGGCGGGCGACACGCGGCAGCGTGCTGTGGAGCTTCTGGAGCTGCGCAGCCTGGCGTACGCGGAGGCCCACCAACAGCTCGACACGGTCGGGGTGCCTGCTGGCGAAGTCGCTAGCGCGGCGCTCGCGGTCTGGCAGCGCGACCCGCTCGGCGTCGCGGCGGGAGACGCCTCCTATGCCGTGGAAATCGGCCAGGGCCTGGCCCCGGAGCGGCTGCTGGCCGGCTTAGGCGAAGCCACCTCACTGCTGCTGGTGTCGGACCAAAACGTGGCCCCGCTGCACGCTGAGCCGCTCGAGCGGCTCCTGGGCAGAAGCGGCCACAAGCTGGTGCGCCTCGACTTCGCGCCCGGCGAACAACACAAGAATCTCGCCTCCATCGAGCAGGTCTTGCGGGCCGCGCTAGCCGGGGGGATGGACCGAAAGAGCTGTTTCATCGCGCTGGGCGGTGGAGTCACGACCGACATGACGGGCTTCGCGGCGGCGAGCTACCTGCGCGGCGTACGCTGGGTTGGGCTTCCGACCACGCTCTTGGCCATGGTGGACGCTTCGGTCGGCGGCAAGACGGGCGTCGATCTCGGTTCCGCCAAGAACGCCGTGGGAGCGTTCTGGCAGCCGGCCAGGGTGCTCTGTGACATCGACTACCTGAAAACCGAGCCGGAGCGCGGCTACTCGAGTGCGCTCTCCGAGGTGGTGAAAACAGCCATCATTGGGGATCCCGAGCTGTTCTCGCTGCTCGAGCGCGAGGCCGAAGGCATAGCTCAACGCGATCCACGACTTCTCATCGAGATCGTGCGCCGCTCGATCCGCGTGAAGGCGCGCATCGTCAGCGCCGACCCGAGAGAGAGCGGTCGGCGTGCGGTCCTGAATCTAGGACACACGGTGGGCCATGCGCTCGAAGCTCTGGCTGGCTACGAACGCCTCAGCCATGGCGAAGCCGTCAGCCTGGGGCTGGTTGCAGCACTTTCGATTGGCTGCCGACTCGGTCACACGCCCCCCGAGCTGGTCTCGCGCACCCTTCAGTTGCTCCGCCGGCTGAACCTCCCAAGCGCAATCGATCAGGAGCCGCTCGCTGAGGCCGCGGAACTCATCGGCCACGACAAGAAACGGGTGGGCTCGCGGGTTTCGTTCGTGTTCGCCAAGGGGCTGGGTGACGTCTCCACGCTCCCCCTCGACCTGGCCCAGTTGCGAGAATTGACCCGGAATTTGCGGGTGAACGGTTAGCGCCACCTACAGCCTGCCGAAACGACGCACAGCCCCGCTTATCTAAGCGTTCGCACATTCCTTGGCGCTGGCAGCCAACGCCCCCTAAGCTTCGAATGCTGGCGCACGGAGCCTTTTCCGTTTCGCCGCGAGGTAGCCATGCGTCGTCGCTTTTCTCCTAAGGCCCTACTTGCTGTCGCGTTCGCTGGGCTCGGAGCCTTCTCGCTCCCAAGCTGCGCCACCAACGACAGCATGATGTTCATCATCGGTGTCTACGCCCGCAAACAAGGCAGTTGTACGGCAAAGCCGGACGCCTCGTCCCCGATCTTCGCGCGCGGCACGATGGATCGCCTGTTTGCCAGCGACTACACGGCTGCCTTGCTGATCGGCAATCAAATCACTGAGCGCGGCTCGCGCGAGCAGGTCCGCACCGAAACGTCGCGTGTTTCACTGCGAGGCGCAGAGGTCCGACTCGAGACCCCGAACGGCGCCGTAATCCGCGAGTTTTCAACGATCGCGACGGGCTTCGTCCACCCCGCCAGCGGGACCGACCCCACGCTCGCCATCATGTATGCGGACCTGATCCCAGCCACCGTTGCTCCCGCGCTCCCACTGGGGGTCGTCGTCGCCAACGTCCGCGCCTTCGGCGTCACCCTGGGCGGGCAAGAGGTGGAGTCCGCCGAGTTCCTTTTCCCGATCGAGATCTGCGAGGGCTGCCTGGT
>JANNWK010000372.1:0-5263 GCA_031408355.1 Myxococcales bacterium | reverse complement strand
GCGACGCGAGCGCCAGGCAGCTACAGCGGGAAGTTCCTGGTGCGAGTACAGCCTGCGCTGCACCAACGATTGGCGCTCAAAGCGCTAGCGTCCGGGGAGAGCCTGAACAGCTTGGTCGCGCGCAAACTCGCTAGCGGCTAGTGAATCAACACGAAAGTGGACGGCTGAAGCCTTGCTACCGCGCGCTGTTCGCGCCGGTCAGCTGGCTCAACGGCCCGCTTGCGGAGTCCTACGGGGAGAGCAACTCGTGGCTGTCAAACTCGTGGCGGATTGGGTTGGTGGAGCATGGCGCTCGGAATTATCAACCGAGTCGAACGCGGTCGCATTTCGCCGCGATCAACTGGTGCTGGCTTGGTGAGGAGGCGAGTATCGATGTTGTGACTGGGCCGCTGACACGCTAGCCTTGGAGTTGTCATGGAAATCACCAGCTCGTTCGGACGAGTCGTAGTGTTGCGCGCGCTCACCATCCTAGCGCTGGCCGGCGCGTTTTCGGCGGTGGTGCCGGCCTGTAGTGGTAGCGACGGTGGCCCGAGCGGTTCCGGTTGCGCTATCGGCGGTGACAAATGCGCCTATGGCTGCACCGCAAACATCGGCTGCACCGAGTGCGTTTCGGACGCGGACTGCAGCGACTCGGGCAAACCGGCGTGCGCGCTGGGGAAGTGCCAGGAGTGCGGGCCCGGGGCGGGCTGCGGCGCCGCTGAAGCCTGTTTTCCTCGGGACTTCAAGTGCCAGGCGCAGTGCGCGACCGACAGCGACTGTCCTGGCGACGCACCGATCTGCCTAGCCGACTCGGGCGTTTGCGTCGGCTGCCAGGGCGACGCCGACTGCGCGGGCGATAGCGGCAACCCCATCTGCGATCCCACCCGGTCGCAATGCTCGGAATGCGGCTCGCCTGCCGACTGCGGGGCCGCGGCACCCGTTTGCGATCGCAACGACGGCAAGTGCCACGAGTGCTTGGTCGACTCGGACTGCACCTTGCCGCGTGCTTGCGGCGTCGATCGCAAGTGCCACCTGGCTTGCAGCTCCAACGTCGACTGTGACGATGCGGGAAAGCCGTTCTGCGATCTCGCTGAGCGCGACTGCGTCGAGTGCCTGGGGAATCAGGACTGCGGGGCGGCAGCGCCGATCTGCAGCGACCGCAAGTGCGCCGAGTGCGGTGTCGATGCGGATTGCCGGGATCCGGCAGCCGCTATCTGCAAGGGCGAGGACTGCGTCGAATGCGCGGCCGATCCGGATTGCTCCGACCCCACGCGACCTTTGTGCAAGGGCGACGTGTGCGTCGCTTGCGACAAGGACAAAGACTGCAACGATCCCGCCTTCCCGAAATGCTCCAGCCAGCAGTGCGTGGCCCCCTAGTGCCGCTCCGCAGCCTGCTCGAATCGGCCACGGTGAGACATAGGCCGCACGCATAAACGTCACGGAGGCGGGGGGCTTCTGGGACAGCCACCAGTGTGTGCTCGAGCGCAGTGCTGGACGCCAATGGGTCGTGTCGCCGCGCCTAACCCTGCGTCAACACTCGGGAACCTACGGGCCACTTGGGGCCGTTGGCTATTGGGTCGTGCCGAGGACAGCTAGGCGAACACGGATTCACGGCCACGGAAAGTTCCCCTATGTTGTGCATGCGTGCCCCCGAAAGACTGTTCCCACATCGGCAGCTGTCCGATGTACTCCCTGCTCAGGCTCTCGGGCACCCTGGAGACTTGGCAGAGTCGATACTGCAAGGCTGAGTACAGCGAGTGCGCGCGCTACAAGCTCAACCTTGCCGGCAGGAACGTGCCGCAGAATTTGATGCCCAACGGCGCATTGCTGCGCCTCGCCAACAGCAAAAAAGACGATGAGTGAGCGTGCGTACCTACCCTTCTGGCTTGGCGCGCTCTCGCTGACTGCGGTGCCACTCTTGCACTGGCTGCTCTTGCGACGACCGGTGGCCGTGTCGGGTCGCTACACTGCCCTCGTCGACCGGTGGCGACATGGTGCCCCGGCAAACGAGTCCGAAGCCGCCATGTCCGAAGCTGAGATGATCGCCGCGATGCGGGAGATGACGGCGCAGGAGTTCGGCAGCGGCAGCGTCGAAGCAGCACCCGCAGCAGTCGTAACGGTGGGGGAATTGGAACTGCCGCGCGCGCCGAACAGCATCGGGACGCATGTACTCTTTCTGCTCGGGCTCATGGTCGGCGGATCCCTGTCGATGCTACTCGGTGCGGGTATCGTTCCCACATTCGGCCTGCACTCCACGCTGTTCACGCAGCTGATCGGTTCCTCGCCGATTGTCGGCGGCATCGTCTTGTTCGTCGGCGGCCTGCTGGTCGGTGCCGGCACACGCATGTCGGGCGGCTGCACGTCGGGGCACGGCTTGTGCGGCGTCAGTCAACTGCAACCGGGCAGTCTGGTCGCGACGATGGCGTTCTTCGGGGCCGGTGTAGCCACGTCCTTCGCGCTCGGAGCACTCGGATGAGGCCTCAGCTGTACGCACTGTCGATCGGGACCTTGATGGGCGTCACGCTCAGCCGCATCGGGTTCTCTTCGTGGGATGAAGTGCACCGCATGTTTCTGTTCGCCGACCTGCGCATGTTTCTCGCGTTTGGACTCGCCGTGGTGCTGATCGCGCTCGGCGCGCAGCTGTTGCGACGGTTTCGGCCGGGTCGCGTGCGCTTCGCCAAGCGCCCGATCCATCGCGGCACAATTCTCGGCGGCGTTCTGTTCGGCATCGGCTGGGCGCTCTCCGGCGCGTGTCCCAGCATCGCGCTCGTCCAACTTGGTGAGGGCCAACTCGCCGCGGCCGTCACGCTCGCCGGTATGCTCGTTGGCAACTGGCTCTACGGTGTAGTCCGCGAACGCTACCTCCACTGGGACACCGCCACCTGCGTCGACGACTGAAGGCGCGTCTGCGCGTGTAGGTCAGATAAGCGGCCTCGGCAGCAGGCTCGTTGAGCCGGTGTTCAGCGTGCTGGACAGCCCGTTTGTCCTCGTTTGGCGCTTCTCGCGTTGCCAGCGTTGTTCTACTCGTAGGAGAACCAGCGATCCGTCGCCTCGCTCCCTGCGGCGGCGTAGGCTTTGGCGACGTGCGCCCGGGCGATCCGCGCGGGGTCCAAGAAGGCGTCAACTGAGAGGGCTTCGTGCCGGCTCACCACATCCCAGCGAATGAGCTTGCCTGGAGGTACGAACGATTCCAGGCCGAGCTCGATGAGCTTGGAGAGCGCGACGCTCGACTCGTCAGTGTGGACCGTGACGCATTCAGCCTCCCGCAGATCACTGAGAGGCTGGTAGCAGAAGCGCAGCGTGGTCACGGCGTTGGCAGCGGGGGTGAACTCGAACACCGTGGCCCTGGGCTGATACTCGAACAAGCTGGGCGGGCCGACAAACTTCGGAGGCGCACCACATTCGAGATCGACACCCGGAGCATCACCCTTTACCCAGCGTGAAACGTCCACGCTATGGTCATCGACGAGGCAGCGTGCCTGCACGCTGATGCCGAGCTCGTCAGGGATCCCCACGAGCGCCTTGACGGTATGTGGGAAGGTGGTCGCGTTGTCGGGGTGGACATTGAGAGTGAAGGCGAAGCCATCCGAGTGGACCTCCACCAGTGTCGCCCCCGCCGGCACTTTGACGTCGATGACGAAGTCGCGGTGCTGAGGCGGGCCCAACACCAGGTCGGCCTCGGGCGACCGGGCCACCGAGCCATCGACCAGGCTGACCCGTTTGGAACCGACGCCAGTCACCTCGCCAGCGTGCGATTGAATGGCGAACAGCAGCGCTTCGGTCGCGTCCGGACCAAACCAGCGGGGGCGGTCATGCTGCTCGGACACTGCGTATCGCCCGTTGGAGCCCTGCGGCTGATGCACCAGGCTGTAGTTACGGCTCGTGATGGCGAAGTCGCGACCCTGATAGACCAGGACTAATCCGTGCTGTTCGGAAAGCGGAACGCTCGCTCCGCCCGAAATCTGTCCGTCGAGGCTGGCGTAGCGGTCGCGCTGACCCTCGAGGTGCGTGTAGAGCTTGAGCTCGGGGCGCGTCACGCCGAGGTAAACGTCGCTTTGAATGGCGGGGGCTCCGAACGGGATTGGGGCGTGGTGCACCACGACGTCGTACGGAAGACGCGCTTGCGTTTGGAACGTACCGTCTGCGCCACTGATCAGCCGATTCCCGGCAATTTCAACGACCACTCCTGCCAGGGGCTGCTCGGTCAGTGTGACCACTTGCCCGTTGACCACGACGAGCCCGTCGTCCGCGGCCCCGCCCTGGTTCGGCAACCCTCCGCTCGACGGCACGCCGCCCTCGCCCGCCATGTGATCGCTCGAACCGTCGTCTGCGGCCTCTCCGCCGGCAGAGCTGGTGCTCGGCCCGCTTGCGCCGCCGGCCTTGGAGCCGGCGCCCTCGCGTTCGCCGTGACCCAGTGCCACCGTCTTGCCGCAGGCTACCGCTCCGAGAACGAAAGCAGCCCCCGCCCAAAGAACCGCCGACCTGATGATGGATTCTAACTCTCGCATTGGTAGCCTCTGTACCTAGATGGCCGCTCCGCCGAAGATTGATCATCCGCCACAGGGAAGGCGGTCAGCGCTTCGAAGCCCGGGCATTTGGGGAGTTTGCGCAGCGTCGCTGTCCTTCACGGCGCAAGCTGCCGGACAAGACGCGCCGAACACGCCGCCAGAGACCTCCGCGGACGCGCCGGAGCGCGTTCAGATCGACTACCAGGCGAGCTCTGGTTGTCCCAGCGCCACGGCTTTCATGGGCGAAATCGTGGCGCGCGTCCGCCGCCCCGTCCAGTGGGTTGCGCAAGGGGCCAGTCGGTTCGTTACCGTCCGGGTTGCGGCCGCTGGTGAGCGGGCGATCGGGAGCTTGGAAATCGTTCAGCCGCCGGGGGCGCCGACGCGCCGCGAGTTCGATGCCGGAACTTGCAGTGAAGTTGGCTCGGCGTTGGCCCTGGTGGTGGCGCTCGCACTCGACCCCAACGCGCGAACCGAATCGCTCGACGCGTCACCCCCGCCGCCACCAGTGGCCGCTTCGCCCATCATTCCGGCGCGACGCCCGGAGCGCGCCCCGGAGCGCGCCCCGGAGCGCGCCCCGAAGCCCGCCGAGCGGCCCCGAATCCGGTTCTTAGCTGGCCCTGCCGCGGGAGTCGCGAGTGGCTACGCACCGACGCCACTGGTCACGCTGGGCGCCGTGCTGGGCATGCGAGCGGCTAGCGAAGGCTGGTTCGCTCCGGGCCTCCAGTTGACGCCACTTTGGGGAAAGACCGGCGCTACCGGTCCGTCGTCCGCGGACG
>JANNWK010000371.1:0-3548 GCA_031408355.1 Myxococcales bacterium | reverse complement strand
GCTCGATGTTGAGCAGGCCGCTCAGCAAGCCGGAGGGGCGTAGATCGGCGCCCGCGAGTTGGGGCGTGAGTTCGGCTGAGGCACCCAGATCGAAGGCCTTGAGCTCGATTCGCCCAGTCAGCGTCTTCTTTCGCTGGCGCGTGCTGACCACGTCCTTCAGCGTCAGTTGCCCGCCCATCATGTAGCCGTCCGTGTGAAATAGACCCATGGGGCGATCCGCCGCGTACTCTGCGCGGTCCAGGGGCGGATAAATGGCTCCGCCACACTTCGTGGTCCCGATACGGCGTGCGTGAGGCGCGATCGGCTCGAGCCTCACGCTGAGATCCGACGGGCCAAACGTCGCGCGACCCAGGCGTAGCTCGGAAACGCGGGCCCGCGCCTGGAGCGAAAGGGCGTCGAGCGTACCGGAGAGTTCCGCGCTGGCGGTGACCCGGCCGTCCGCCGCTCGCAGCAGAGTCGGCAGGCTGTCGAGCTTGGCGATCGGCACCTCGGTCCCGTTGAGGGTGCCGTGCACACGGGCGCCCTTGCGCAGTCCGAACGAAGCTAGAATGAGGCCCTTGCCCTTGCGCAGCGTGACGCTTGGGACGTCCAAATCCACCCCTTGGATCGCGGCGTCGCGGTCGAACCAGTTGAAATCGAACTCGCCCTCGCCGCCGTCGTAGCGCTCCGAAAAGAGCTCCAGCGTCTGGACCTTCACGCGGCCCTTGCTGCGCAGAATGCCGCCGCCACAGCTGTCTTCAGGGCCACCGAAGACGTAGCGGATCTGGGTATCGAGCGCGACCTTCCCGGCTACGTCGTCGAAGCGTGGGTCCTCGTCAAAGTGCCACATCGCGAACAGGTCCCGCAGATCGAAGGCGTCGCTCTGTGCGTTAACGTGCACCAGGATGGACGCCGGCGTATCGAAGTCCAGACGAGCTGTGGGCGCGCGGTAGGTTGTGGAGCCCTTTTTCGCTACCAAGTCGGTGAGCTCCACGTAGAGCGGGCGGAACTTCGCCTTGCCTGACTCAATGCTGCCGACCGGGAAGCCGCCGATCACGAAGTCGTCGATCTTGAGATTGGACGTCAAGGTCGGATCGCCGCCAGGCATGCTCATCTTGGCGTCCATGACCGCTTTGCCAGCGAGCGGAATGGTCGTAAGCGGACTGATGTCGCTCAGATCGAGGCGCGTCAGCGTGCTCACGTCGAGCACGACGTTGCCGGTGTAGGCGATGGACACGAGCTTGGCCAGCATTTGGCTTGAGCCGAACTCGGTGCGGGCGTCGTAGATTTCGAAGGCTTTGGGGCGCACCCCAAGCTTGGCGTGCACCGTGACTGGGCTCTTGATGCCAATCATGTGCAGGCGTGAAGGGTGATTCCACGCCTTGTCGAACAGCTCGAACTCGTGGGTATCGGCGACAAGCTCCGCATCCACCCGAACTGGATTGAGAGTGCCGGTGATTTTGGTGACCTTGGTAGTGGTGAGGTTCCAGTGGACCCAGGAGCCTGGCGTGACGTTCAGGTCGCGCATCATCGAGTGGAACTTCATGCCCTTGCCATCGACGCGCTCGGCGCTGATCGGGACCCCGGGCTCGAACGGACGGATCTGCGCATTCTGGAGGTGCACGTCGCCGTCGGCAAAGCGCATATAATAGCGGGGGATCCGGATCTGGTCCTCGCTTACGCCGAGCTCGAGGTCCAGCTTCTCCGCCAGCAGGATGTCTCCGAGTCGCAGCCCGGCGCCCGTGACCTTGCCCTGGAGGCCTGGCAACTTGTGCGCTCCGTCCCAACGCAGGTCGCCCGCGAAGGCCAGGAAGCCACTGACTCGGCTCATGCTCACGAAACGGTTGACCAGCGGTAGCGGAGCGCGCGCGACCACGTGCCCGTCCAGCAGCGGAGGCCGGCCCTCGCTCAGGACCACGCGCACTTGCGAGAGGCGGGCCATCACCTGACCAGGTTGTTCGGCTTCGCCCGACACGCTACCGCAACTTGGACGTGTGCCCGATTTCGGATCGAGATCGGCGACGCCGAGCAGGGACAGGCGCCGCAGGAGCAGAGCGCCCGGCGCATAGTGCAGTCGGAGGTCGACGCGGCAGAGCGCGTCCTCTTCGAAGGCCGTTGGGGCGTCCGCAACCGGAGGCCGCAGCAGTTGGGGGTGTTGGCGATCAAGCTTGGTGGCACCCGCGCTGAGCGCCACTTCGAACGCCCCGCCCGGCTCTGCGAACACGTCGAGATCGATGGTTTCGGTCTCGACCGCCAGGCCATCCACGTTGATGCGCAGGCGACCCTCGCCGATAGCCAGGGAACCAAACGGGGCCTCCTGGGGCCGCTCGCGGGACGGCGCGAGCTCCGGCAGTCGGTAGCGTAGGTTGTGAAGTTTGCCCTCGCGGACGACGATGCGAGCCTCGGGCTCGTCGATCTCAATGTCGCCAAGGTCGAGCTTGCCGGCCAGTAGCGAGAAGAATCGCGGAGTGACCGAAGCACTCTTGGCGGTGAGGAAGGGTGAGCCGCCATCGGAGGCCGGCACCTTCAGGTTTTCAATCGCGAGTCGCAGTGGCAAAAGCCGGATCTTGACGTCGAAGGTGGCCACCAGGCCGAGCTCCCGCGCCAGGGCTTGGGTGGTCTGCAGAGCGGCCCAGCGTTGGATGGGAGCTGAGGTCAAGAACGCCGAAAGCCCGAGCGGAATGGCCCCGATCAGCGCCAGCACGAAGCAAGCGAAGCGGGCGGAGCTGCGCACGAGGTCGCGCGGCTGTTTCGCTCGGGCCTTCCACACCGGGGTAGCCTATCGCCGAAGCCTTGGAGGGGCCCGTTTCTTGCGCCAAATCTTGTGTCAAAGTCGCTCACTTCCCGCCAGTCGCCGTTTTTCTTGCGTCTTTGCTACTTGCGCGTAGAAAGGCCGGCCCGTTTCCCTCATGTCGAACCCCTCCGAAGCCCCGCTGGGCGCGCCCGATCCGGAGCGCGCCATCCACGCTCTCGAGCGTGCTGTGGCGTGCTCGGAGCACGGCGTCGCTGACCGACCGGTGGTGCTTATTGAAGCGCAGGACGTGGCCAAGCTCGAGCCGAAGGAAGTTAGGGCGCGGCTCGATCGCGTCATGCTCGGCGTCCACGCCGACGAGGGGCTCGATTCATTGCTCGCCACCGGCGTGCTGGACGCGCTCTTGCCCGAAGTGAAGGCGATGGTTGGCTTCGGCGACGGAGAGTGGCGTCACAAGGACGTGTGGAAACACACCAAGCAGGTGGTTACGCAGAGCGTGTCGCGCATAGAGGTACGCTACAGCGCACTGTTCCACGACATCGGCAAGGTAAAGACGCGCAGCATTTCGACCGACGGTGAGGTGCACTTCTTTGGTCACGCTGAGGTCGGGGCGCGCATGTTCGACAAGCTCGAGCGCCGTGGTCGGCTATTTGGGCATGAGGAGTCGCTGCGCGTTGAGGTTCGCTTCCTCGTGCTCCACCATCTGCGAGCCAGCCAGTACGACGGCAAGTGGACGGACAACGCCGTTCGGCGCTTTGCCCGAGAGATTGGCCCCTATCTTGAGGACCTGCTCTGCTTGTCGCGAGCGGACATCACG
>JANNWK010000370.1:0-3221 GCA_031408355.1 Myxococcales bacterium | reverse complement strand
GGTGCCCACCGCGCTCGGCAACCCGCAAGGCCTGTGGCTGCTCACGTTGCTCGGGCCGCTGCTCGTGCTCTACGTCCTCAAGGTGAGGCGAACGAGGGTGCGCGTGGCATCGACCTGGCTGTGGCAGGCGGCGGCGCGCGACATGCTGGCCCGGAGCCCCTGGCAGCGGCTGCGGGGCAGGCTGCTCCTGTTCATCGAAGCCCTGGCCCTGCTGGCGCTCGGTCTCGCGCTTTCTCGCCCGTCGTGGTCCGGGCAACACTTCGACTCGGAACACGTGGCCCTCGTGCTCGATGTCAGCGCCTCGATGCTAACGGAAACGGCCGGTGAGCCCCGCTTCCAGGCGGCACTCGCTGCTGCCGAACGGACCCTGGCAGCGCTCCCGGCGGGCGCCGACGTGCTCCTGATAGAAGCCGGCGCCGAGCCGCGAGTGCTCGCACCGACCGATCGCGACCTTTCGCGGGTCCGTTCAAGACTGAAGACACTCAGCCCATCAGGCGTAGAGGGGCACCTTGACCGTGCCATCGTGCTGGCCAGTGAACAGCTCGCCCAACGCGGCGGATCCCGCAGAATTGTGGCGATTACGGACGATGGAGGCCTGCGAGAGCGCCTGCCGACCACGCGCGTGCCGCTCAGCGTGCTCAAGGTCGGCGAGCCAGCCAACAACACCGCCATCGTGCGAGTGGACGTGGGTCGCTCGCAGGACAGCACCACCCGCAAGGACCGCGTGGAGGTCTTCGCGGAACTGCACAGCTTCAGCAACGCCCCGCGCGAGGTGTTCGTCACCCTGACTCAGCGGAACTCCCCCACCGTTCTCTCGTCGCGCAAGCTGCGCCTCGAGCCGGGGCAGAAGACGCCCGTCGTGCTGGGCTTCGATGCCGCCCCAGGCGACGCCGGGACGGGCCTCACCGTGGAGCTTTCACCTCACGACGCCCTGGCGGTCGACGATCGCGCGTTCGTCAGGGTGCCGCCCAATCGGAAGCTGACCACCATCATGGCCCCCGCCCACGCCAGCCCCTGGCTTGAGCGTGCCCTCTTGGCCGACCCCGACCTTGAGCTGCTGGGCGTGCCTTTGGCTGACCTTGGGACCAGCTCCATCCCGGACGACGCCTTGGTCGTCGTGAACGGCGCCTGCCCCGCCAAGCTCCCGGGCGGCGACTTTCTCCTCATCAACCCACCCGCCGGCGCGTGTCGCGGCGCCGTCCTGGGGCCACTGCTCGAAGGGCCGGTCGTCACGTCTTGGGAACGCTCGGACCCGCGGCTCCGCTTCATCACCTTGGATGGCGTCTCGCTGGCTCGCGCGCGGGCTATCGATCCGCCGTCGGCCCAAAGCGCCCTCGTGCGGGGTCGCGAAGGGGTCTTGATCGCGGACGTTTCGGAGGGGGGGCGCACGGGCACGCTGCTCGGCTTCGACGTGGGCGAGAGCAGCTGGCCCTTGCGCGCCTCTTTCGTGCTCTTCGTGCGTAATTTGGCCGAAATCGCCCGAGCTCACCGCTCAAGCCATGTGCTCGGGCCAGCCCGCACCGGCTCACCTTTGCGCATCCGCGTCCCGACCAGCACGGAACGCGTCACCCTCACCGATCCCGCCGGTCGCGAGAGCCAACTCGAGGCTCGCGGCGGTGTCGCCATCGTCCCGAACCCGACGGACCCGGGTTTCTACCTGGTGGCGTTCGGCGGCGAGCGCGCCGGCATCGCCCTGTCCGTCGTCAACCTGACCAGCGCCGCCGAGGCTGACCTGCGCCGCGCACCCGCGGACGCCAGCTTGAACACCGCTGCGGTCGCGAGCACAACTCGCTCTCCTGTGACTGAACCGCCAGGCGACTGGGGGTTCCTGGCGGCCGCGCTGGCGCTCACCGCGATTTTCGCCCAAGTGTTCTGGCTCACCCGCAAGCCTCGCGCGGTAAAGTCTACACAGATTCGTCCACGAAGGCCCGAACGGCCGGTGCGCGCGTGAAGCTCAGCTTGTGGCTGCTGCGTGTGCTGGCGGCCCTGCCAGCGCTGGTCTTCGCCCTGGAACGACTGGGGGTGCCCGTGCCCGCCGTTCGGCTGTCGAGGCCCTTGCTGGCGCTACCGATAGCGCTCGTCCTCGTTTGGCTCGGCACCCGCCTCGGCGAATTCGAGCAACGACGCACCCGGCCGCGCGCCATCCTGATGGCTCTGTTCACTGGCCTGGCCGCGACCGCGTGCGGGTTTGCGGTCGTCGGCATCGAGCTAGGCAAGCAGATCGACCGGCTCGCCGTGCTCGTCGCCATCGACCGCAGCCGCAGCATCGACCTGGTCCCCGGCTCGGCCTCGCGCACCGAGCGCGAGCTCGAAGCCGCCGAAACTGGCATGCGCGAGGGAGACCGCCTCGGCACGCTGGCGTTCGCGACGGAGGCGGTAGTCGAGGACCCGCTGCGCGAAAAGACCAGTCCGCGAGCGCCACAGCGCGCCGAAATCGCGCGCGACGGCACCGATCTGGGCGCCGCGATCCGCCGCGGCTTGGCCGAGGTGCCCCCGGATTCGGCCGCGCGGATCGTGCTGGTGAGCGACGGTGTCTCGACCCGCGGTGACGCTCTCGGTGAGGCGGCCCTGGCCGCGGCGGCCGGCGTGCGGGTCGACGTCGTGGCGCTCGATCAGCGCAAGGTCGAGGACGTCCGCGTGGTCGCCGTCTCGGCGGGCGGTCGGGCCAATGAGGGCGAGGCCATCGATCTGCGGATCGTCACGGCCGCCTCTCGAGCGGCGGAGCTGGAGGTACGGGTGTACCTGGACGGCCAGCTCGTGCGCCGCGGAGACGTCAGCGTCGCTGCCGGTGAGGACGTCGTGCACCTGCGCGAGGTGGCCTCCGGCGCCGGGCTGCATCGCTACGACGTGGAGCTGAGCGCCAAGGACCAGACTCAAGACGAAGCCGCCGAAGACAACCGAGGCTCGGCGTTCGTGCGCGTGACCGGCGAGGCCAGCGCGCTGGTTCTAGAGCGCGACAGGAGCCTGAGCGGCGCCCTGGTGCGCGCGCTCGAGAGCGCCGCCTTCAAGGTGAGGACCGGCGACGCTACCCAGGTGCCGGGCGACGCGGCGGGCTTCGCGCTGTACGACCTAGTCGTCCTTTCCGACATCAGCGCGGTCGACCTCTCCCCGGAGCAGATCGCGGCGCTCGCCTCGTACGTGCGAGATTTGGGCGGCGGCCTCTTGCTGATGGGCGGGGATCGCTCGCTCGGCCCGGGTGGCTACGGCAAGACGCCGCTCGA
>JANNWK010000369.1:0-2568 GCA_031408355.1 Myxococcales bacterium | reverse complement strand
TTTGCCATCGAAGGGCGGCTTCCCCACCAGCAGCTCGTAAAGCAAAACGCCCAGCGCGTAAATGTCACTGCGGGTGTCGATGTCCACCGCGCTGATGCTGGCCTGCTCCGGACTCATGTAAACCGGCGTGCCGATGAACTGCTCGAAGCGGGTGAAGAGGGTCTTCTCCGTGAGCTTGCATTGCGTGGCCTTCGCAATGCCGAAGTCGATGACCTTCACCACCGGCTTGTCCGCGTAGAGCGTGACCATGACGTTCGACGGCTTGATGTCGCGATGAATGATGCCCTTCTGATGCGCGTGGTTGATCGCCGCGCACACGTCGCCGAATAGCGCCAAGCGCTCGCGCGTGCCGAGTCCCGCCTCGTCACAGTACTGGGTGATGGGCATCCCTTTCACCAGCTCCATGACGAAGAACGGCCGTCCCCGATCCGTCGCGCCCGCGTCGAGCACCTTGGCGATGTTCGGGTGGTCCATCATCGCCAACGCCTGCCGCTCCGCCTCGAAGCGCGCGATGACCTCGCGGGTGTCCATGCCCAGCTTGATGATCTTCAGCGCCACCTTGCGCGTCACCGGCTCCACCTGTTCGGCCATCCACACGGTGCCAAAGCCGCCCTCGCCGATCTCCTGCAGCAGCTTGTAGCGCCCGATGCGCTCCCCCGCGCGCTCGTTGGCGTTCATTTCAGGCAGCGTGCGAGAAACGTGCGGGATCGTCACATCGAGATCGCCGCCCGCGAGGTCTTCCGCTGCGGGTGCCGCGAGAAAACTCCCCGGCGCATCGTGCGAACCGAGCAGACGATCCAGGCGCGCGCGCAGGGCCGCATCGCCCGCGCAGGCCTGGTCGAGGTAAGCCGCGCGCTGGTCCGGCGGCAGTTCGGAGGCGTGGCTGAAAAGGGTTTCTTCGGTCATGGCAGGAGGGCGGGTTGAGTGGCTTCATGACTCCAAGCGAAATTTCCGCCACCCATGACTCATGGGGTTTCATTTTTCCTGGCGAATCCTCGCATGCAGCCAGGCGCGGGCATAGGCCCAGTCGCGATCCGCGGTGGCTTTCGAGATCCCGAGAAGCTCCGCCGCCTCGCTGCTTTCGAGTCCGACGAAGTATCGAAGCTTCACCAACTGAGCCTTGCGTTCGTCCACCGCGGCCAGTTCCTCCAACGCCTCATCCAGCGCGAGCAGGTCGTCCGCCTTGTCCGGCGCGGCAGCGGGCATGTTGATGCTGTCCAGCTCGGTGCGCTGCCAGTTTCCGCCGTGCCGCACGGCCAGCTTCCGCCGCGCGCTCTCGATGAGAATGCGGCGCATCGCCTCGGCGGCGGCGCTGAAGAAATGCGCGCGGTTTTCAAACGACTGGTCGCCGAGGCGCAGCCACGCTTCGTGGACCAGCGCGGTGGCTTGCAGCGTGTGGCCCGGATTCTCGCGGGCCATCCTGGCGCGGGCGAGCTGGCGCAGCTCGTCATAGACCTGGGCGAGCAGGGCAGCGGCCGCGTCGGGCTCACCGCGTTGGATGGCACCGAGGAGGAGCGTAAGGTCGGCCATGACGGGCAGTCTGCGCGGGACGCGAAGGAGCGCAAGCAAAGGAGTCAGCTCGGGGCCTGTAACGCGATGACCTGAACCAAGCGCTGCACTTCATTCCATCGGATGATCTTCTCGTCCGCCGTGATCAGCGGGATTCCCAGAGTGATCGCCATCTCGAGGGGACAGGCCTTCTGGCCTTTCTCAAGATCGAGGTCAACAAGCGCGGCGTGCCCTACCAATCCCTCATCAAGATGACCCTCGCCAGTCAATTCCAGCAGCATCCGACGGGCTCGTGAATCCCCGCATTCTTCCAAAAATAAAGCTTGGTCCAGTGGAGTGGACGGCCATGTTTAAGTGACTCTTTTACTTCTATGAATCCTTTGAATCCTTTGATCGTCACCCTGCTCGTGCTCTTGGGCGTCGGGCTGCTGCTCGTGTTCGCTCTTGTCGGAATTTATAACGGGCTGGTCCTTGCCCGCAACCGCTTCAAGAACGCCTTCGCCCAGATCGACGTGCAGCTCAAGCGCCGCTACGACTTGATCCCGAACCTCATTGAGGCGGTCAAAGGCTACATGGCTCACGAGCGCGAGACGCAGTCATCAAGGCCCGCCAGGGCGCGATGGCGGCCGAGCAGCAAGTTGCCGCCAATCCGTCCGACCCAGCGGCGATGAAGGAGCTCAATCGGGCCGAGGGCGAGCTGGGCGGCACGCTCGGCCGGCTCTTTGCCCTGTCCGAGGCGTACCCGGACCTCAAGGCCAACCAGAACATGCTCGCGCTGCAGGAGGAGCTGAGCACGACCGAAAACAAGATCGGCTTTGCTCGGCAAGCGTTCAACGATTCCGTCATGGCCTACAACAACCGGCGTGAAGTTTTTCCTTCGGTCATGGTGGCCGGCCTATTCGGCTTCACCCAGGCGGCGCTGCTCGAGGCTGAAAAGGAAGAGCGCGTAGCACCCAAGGTGTCGTTCCAGTAACTCGGAAGCACAAGCGATCTCGGCGTCCCATGCTCTGCGATTCCATACTTCCTGAGTCGCACTGACCATGGCCACCGATTTCTTCC
>JANNWK010000368.1:0-10196 GCA_031408355.1 Myxococcales bacterium | reverse complement strand
CGGCTGAAAAACTGAGGGGCTGCGTCCAGTCGAGCCCGGCGCCGCGTTGGATCTCGGCTTGATCGGCGAAGAAGTGCGACCCGCTTTGGGCGCCGGCCTGCCATTGCCAGGCATTGGGCATCAAGTCAGCTCTTAGCTGGTAGAGGTTGGCTCGGGTGTCAGGCTCGTTGCGGGTGGCATACGAGAGGGAAGCGAACCAGTCGAGGCGCGCGTTTGCCAGAGAAGGAAAGTCGTGCTCTCCCCGCAGCTGACCAAACTCCATGGCGCGGCTGGCGTAGCTCAGGCGCGTGGCGTGCACGGTCGCCGCCGACGCCTCCGCTGGCCCCGCCAGCTCCAGCGCGCTGTCGTCGGCGCTTTGGCTGTGGAGCCCGTTCAGGCTCAACCGGTGGAGCGGGGACAGCTCGAAGGACACCGAGGCGAAGGCTCCCCAGCGAACCGTGTCGGTGGCGCGCTCGGCTCGATAGTCGACCAAAGGTCGTAGATCTGTGTCGGTGCCGTTCGGCAGGCCGTACACGCGAATGATCTCGTCCTTCGTGATCTGGAAGCTCCGGCCGTAGCTCAGGGCGGCCAGCGCTCCCAGCTTCTGTCCGCTTCCCAGCTTCCAAGAATCGCCCGCCACCAGGCTGCCGCCGTGGTTCGGCGGCATGAGCTGCTTCTTGGTGGACATCTTGGAGTTGATGGACTTCGCAATGCCGTCCACCTCGTCGTCCGATAGCTCGCTCCCGTCCGGTTTGATCGCTCCGGGCTTGACCACGTAGTCCGGAACGCCGTCCGGCAGCTTGCGGATCCCGCCGTCATAGCCCAGCCAATCGGTACTGCTGCCTTGGTAGCCGAGGCCGTTCCGGAAGGTCGTGGCGGTGTTCACGCCCGCGTTCAAGCTGAGCTGGAGCAGGCTCTCCCGTGGGAACTGGCGCGTGAACAGGCGCACAGATCCGCCCGCGAAGTCAGCGGGTTGATCCGGCGTAAATGTCTTGTTGATCGTGAGGCTATCGATGACCAACGCGGGGAATAGGTCGAGCGGCACCGTATTGCGGTCCGGCTCCGTGCTCGGCAGGGGCGAGCCGTTGAGCGAGGCGTTGGTGTAGCGCTCACCGAGTCCGCGCACGTAGACGAAGCGACCCCCGACGATGCTGGCACCCACCACGCGCCGCGCGGCCTCCGCCGCGTTGCGGTCCGGCGTGCGCGCGATCTCCGCGCGACCCACACCGTCGCCAACGGCCGCCGAGCGCCGGCGTTCGAGCGTCTGTCCCTCGAGCGAGGTTTTGTCGGCGTCCGAGACGATTTCGACGGTTTCCACGGCAGATTCGTCAGGAACCAGGCTGGCATCGATGCGCGTGAGCTTGCCGGCGACGACCACGACCTTGTCGACGCGCGTCGGCTGATGCAGCTCGTAGCTGATGCGAATGTTGTAGGTGCCGGGCGGCAGTTCCAGCCGGAAACGGCCTTCGATATCGGTGAAGGTCTGCGTCTTGGTCCCGACCACCGTGACGGGCGCCTCGATGATGCTCTCGTCGAACTTGGTGTCGGTGATGACGCCGACGATGGCACCTTTGCCCTTGGCCGGAGCCTTGGCGAGGATGCCGGCGCCCGCGGCGGCTTCGGCCGCAAGCTCCGCCTCCTTTTCTGCGTCGCTGGGCATTTCCTCTTCGGCGGGCTCCTCCTCTTCCTTGGCGGGCGGGGGAGCTTCCTTGGCGGGCGGGGGAGCGGGCTTGGGAGCGTCGGCGGGCGGGGCTTGAGGAGGCGCCGCTTCGTCACCGACCGGAGCCTCCTCCGCGTCGGCTCCTTCCTCGGCCTTCGGTGGCGCGGGCTCGGGCGCGGGCTGGGCTTGGGCGAAGGTCGCGAAGCTGGCCTGCAGAACGAGGGCCGAGATGAGCGCGTGGGGGAAGCGAAGCTGTCTCATTGAAGCGCCCCGAATGTCCCGACTGTCCGTGACGCTGGGATGACGAACGCGCAACTTTGCGACAAATACCGAGGCGGGCCGGTGAAGCCGGGGTGACGCTAGGCGATCAGCCGTGGGGCCGCGCTTGGGTGCGTCCTTTCAGATGAGCTCGGGGAGTCGGCCGCGATTCTGGTCGGCGTCGCCGAAAGTGGCCAGATCCACCCCGTAGAGCGGGGCAATCGCCGTCCATAGGTCGGCGGGCGTTCGCCCCGGGTAGCGCAGCAGGCGGTTTCCCTGCACTCCCAGGTTCTTCCCGCCAAACATCAGCAGGGGGATGTTGTCGTGCGCGTGCCCTTCGCTCGTCTCGGAGAAGAGGACGACCAGCGTGTTGTCCAGCAGCCTGCTGCCGTCCGTGTCCGGCGTCGCCGCCAGCAGCTGAACGAACTCGACCGTGCGCTGCATGTACCAGTCGGTGATTGTCTGGAGCGTTGCGCTCTGAATATTCTCGTCGCGATGCGCCAGGGCGTGCACGCCGAAGCTGGCAAAGGGATAGGTAATGTTCTCGCTGAATTGGCTGCCGCCCAGGATCGATGCGAAATCAGCGAAGTTGTTGGTGCTGGCGTAGGCCAACGTCACCACGCGGGTCAGATCCAACTGCAGAGCGCTACGGGCCAGCTTGAAGTGCGCGTCGATGATGCCGGGGTGATTGCTGCTATCGGTGACTTCGAGCGGACTCGGTCGCGGGGGAAGCGGTAGCCCTTGATTGGCGATGACCGCGTTGAGTGTGGCCTCGAGCTCGCCAATGCCGGCCAGGTGACTGTCGAGCTGCGGCCGCTCGCTCACGGGCACGCGCGCGTACAGGTCGGCCAGATCGCCCTTGACCGCGTCGAGCACGCTGCTTTCCAGCTTGAGTTGCGCGGCGGGATCCTCGCCCGCTAGCTCTGCGCCCGCGAAGAATCGGTCAAAGACCTGTTCCGGGCGGCGCTCCGAAAAGCGCGGCTGGCCGTCTTTGCCCCAGGACAGCACGACGTAGATCGGGTTGGCCGTCTCTTGACGATCGTCAGCGATGAGATCCAAGGAGGCGAAGCGGGTGCCCTGAAGGGCCGGCGACGCCGACAACAGCACCTGGTCGATGGAGGGCTGCAAGGCCCACTCTGACTTCGGATCGTCGATCGTTGAACCTCCCCCGGAAACACCGCCCCCTGTCATGAAGCGAATGACACCGGCCGAGTGGGCATCGGCGCCTTTGACGTCCATGCTCAGCCCCTCCACCACGGTAAGATCCGCTCGCACCGCCTCCAGGGCTTGATAGCCCGTGCCGAGCACGAAGTCCTTGGCCACGCCCTGAGCCATCTCTGGGTAGCGGCCACCTTGGGGTAGCCAGAAGTGCTGCTGGTTGCAGTTGGGCATGAGCAGGATGCAGAGGCGCTTCGGCGCCACGCCTGACTGCGCCTGAACCACCTGTGATTCGAGCGCGCTGAGGAGCCCCGCGCTGCCGAGGCCAGCTAGGCCCAGGCCCAGGCCCACGTTCCCGAGGAGTGAGCGCCGCCCCAGTCTGCTTCCCTGCTGCATTTGAGTCACGGCGCCACCTCTCGTTGAAAGAACAGCGGATCCTGGGCGATTGCTCGGAACAGTTCGAGCAAGGAGCCTGCCTGGGTTTGGACGCGATCGGTCACGCGAACAACGCATTCTGGCGAGGTCGCCCGGCCCGTGGCGTAGCCCGTCAGTTTGCGCGCCACGCAGCTTCTCACGTCGGGGCTCTTAGCGAGGAGCGCGCCAAGCTCAGCCACCCCGCCAATGCTGATCTGGGATCCATCCAGCGTCACCGTGGCGGAGGCGTCGACGAGGTTGCCGGCTGGGTCGTTGGCTTGGTACCGGCCGAGCGCATCGTGCCGCTCGAAGCTCAAGTCGACGCCATCGAACGCGCCGTGGCAGGACCCGCAGGTTCCCTGGCTCCGACGGTAGTCGGCGAACTCGCGCTCGGTGTCCACGTCCGGACTGGGCGGTTGGGTGTCCACACTGGCTGGCGGCGGGGGGATGTCGCCGCACAGCATCTCGCGCAAGACGAAGAGACCGCGGTGCACGCTGCGATTGGAGGCCTTGATGGACCCGATCAAGCTCGCCTGGGTTAGGACTCCCGCGCGCTGCTCGCTGGGAAGCTCGACCGTGACGGTGGGCTCGCTGCCTGCGGGGCTAGCGACGCCGTAGAACGCGGCCAGCTGGGGCGTCAGCTCCGCCGTGCGGGACGTGAAGACATCGCCCAGGGTTCCTCCCTGGGTCAAGAGTCGCGTGAAGAAGCGACGTGACTCATCCAGCATGGCCGGCCGCAACGCATTGAAGTTGGGAAAGTCGAGGGTGGCTCGTTCACTGACGAGAATGCGGTCTAGCTTCAACCAGCGCGAAAGGACCCGCGCCAGGTTTTGCTGAACACGCGGCAATGCCAGCAAGCGCTCCACTTCCGCGCCGTACACCGCCGGCGTAGCCAGGGTGCCGTCCACGGCTTTGGACCACAGGCTCGAGTCAGGCAGCGAATCGAGCAAGAAGAACGAGAGCGACGAAGCAAGCTCGAAGGCAGACAGCGGCCGAACCTCGGCGAGCGCTGGGGGTGCGGCTCCTCCCGACTCCAGACGATAGAGAAACGAGCCGGACTGAAGGGTTGCTTCGATGAGTAGCCGGACACCTTCCGCGTGTCCCCTGGCAGCACCGACCGCGTACAGGCCGAGCAGGCGCGCGCGTTCGGCCTCGAGCAGGGGGCGACGAAAGGCGCGGGTCACGAAGTCGTCGATGAAGCGAGCGGCGCAGTCCGGCGAGCCTTCGGTCAGAGCACAAGGCGCCAGCAGCGCGAGCGTCGTTAGCGCCTGATTGGCGGCGGACTTGGCGCTGACGCGCAAGAGCGGTGTCAGGCTTCCGGTCACTGGCAACTTGCCGGGGGTGTCGATGAACTCGTAAGGGTTGCGGCCCGGGGTAGGCACGGCCGCGATCTGAGCACCGGGGAGCAAATCGCTCACGGCATTGACGTACTGATCGTCACTCAAGCGCCAGAGACGCCCCGGCAGCGGCGGGCAGGCCGCCGCCGTTGGATCGCCCGTAGGGTCGCTCGTCCCGCTGCCGCCCATCCCGGTGCCTGGCAACGGGGGAGACGGCGCGCCCGGGTTCGAGCAGGCCACCACGCACAGGACGGCAGCGAGGACGGAGGCCTTCACGAGCCTCTAATGGAGACAGCCTCCCACTTTGATCAGCGGAAGCCCGGTCCAAGCAGGCTAGACTGCGCGGCGTCATGCGTTTCGCTTCCGGACGCTGGTTCCTCGCTGGCTCGGCCCTGGCGGGCGCAGCCAGCGCAGCGGCCCCTAGCACCAGGTTTTTCCTCGAGTTCGACGCGCCAGCAGGTTGCCCGAGCGAAGTGACCTTCCGCTCGCAGGTCATGGCCCGGACCTCCGCCGCCGAGTTTTCCGAGTCACGTTCCGGCGCGCGGCGCCTGTCCGTGCTGATAGCCAAGCTCGACGGCGGCTATCTTGGCCGTCTTGCGATTGAATCCACGGGGGCTTCTCCCACTTCGCGCGAGGTGGAAGCCGGCTCATGCGACGAGGTGGTCGCAGCGCTGGCGCTCACGACGTCGCTGAATATCGACGGCCCGGCAGCTGAGTCGGGCCGGGGCCCCGTGACCGCCTCGCCGGCCCGCTCATCGGTCTTGAGTCTCGGAGCACAAGCGGCTGCCGCCGGCGTCCCGAGCGGGCTTCCGAGCCCTCGCTTTGGGGCCTTCGCCGAGCTGTTCGCCCCCGATCAGGGCTTCGGCGCCCGCTTGCTCGGAGCCTACGGCTACGGGGACGTGGGCGGCCCCGAGCAGGGCGGCGTCGATTTGTCGCTGCTGACGGCGCGGCTCAGCGTTTGCCCTTTCGAGCAGGCTTGGTTTCTGCGCGTCTCCAGTTGCGGTTTCGCCGAGCTGGGTGCCTTGCTGGTCGAGGGTCGAGACGTCGTGGGACCACGCAGCGAGACTCGGCCGTGGCTTGCTGCGGGCGTCGAGGTGTGGCTGCGCTACCCCAGCACAGGTGGCTGGTTCGTGGCCGGGGGTATCGAGCTGGATTTGCCGGTCATCCGCCATAGGTTTCGGCTTCAAGACAATTCCGAGCTCTACGCGGTTCCTCGCGTCACGGGAGCCTTGGGGCTATCGTTGGGCGTCCACCTCGAGTGAAAATTGGGGCGGATTGATCAAAAGTCCCGGCCACCGCCATTAGATGTCCATCGATCGACCCGAGCCGGCAGACGAGGAGCCACCGCGAGCCTTGAGCTCCGCGGAAACGGCTCGCTTTGGTAGCCTGTTCGAACAGCACCACGCCTTCATTGGTCGTTTGGTGCGACGCCTGGGTGCGACCGAGATCGCGGCGGATGATTTGGTTCAAAGGGTCTTCATGGTCACGGCTAGCAAGCTGGCTTCGATCGCCATCGGCAGCGAGCGCGCGTTTCTCTATGCAACCGCCCAACGGCTCAGCGCCGACTATCGCGGTCGCGCCAGTCAACGCCACGAAACCGTGGACGAAAGGGCGACCGGCGCCGCACGTGATCCCACTCCCGGCGCCGACGAGCTGCTCGACCAAAAGCTCGCGCGCCAGCTGCTCGACCAGGTTCTTGATGGCATGGCCGTCGAGTTTCGCAGCGTGTTCGTGCTGTTCGAGCTCGAGCGCCTGACCATGGCCGAAATAGCCGAGCTGCAGGGGCTCGCGCTGGGAACGGTCGCCTCGCGGCTCCGGCGTGCGAGGGAGATTTTTTCGCAGCAGGTCGACGTCTTGAATCAGCGCTTTGGCTCAGCTGAGCCCGCCGTGGAGGTAGCCTCATGACGGACCCTCGTCGCTTGCTCGAGGGGAGCATGACCGGAATTTCGCAGCAGCTGCTGCGGTCTGCCGAGGGGGATGAGCCGGCAGCCGAGCGCGTCGAAACTTGGCGTCGGCAGTTGGGGCTGCCCTTGGCGGCGGCCGCCGCCGCCGCCACCGCCACGTTGGTTGGTGCCGCGCATGCCAGCGCGGCCGGTGCTGTGCCGGTGGCTGCCAGCTCCGCTACGGCGGCTGCCAACGTCGGTGCTGCTGCGTCGCTGGGGGGACTGAAGAGCGTGGGCTGGGTCGTGGCAGTCAAGTGGACGGGTGTCGTCTTGCTCCCCGTTGCCTTGGGCGCCACGGTGCTCGCGAGTCGAGCGCCGACACCGGTCGGGCTTCAGCCACCCGCGGCCGCGCAGGCCCCGGCCAGCGCAAAAGTTCGCGCCAGCACAGCATCACCCGCGAAGCGCTTGAACGAACCCGAACCGGAGCTGGGTTCGAGCCCCGAGGTCGGCGCGCCTCGCTCGCTGCCGATGATGGGCCAGGCTTCGCGGGCTAGCCGTGCTCCCGCGGAAGCTCCGTCCAGTCAGGCGACAGAATCGCTGGGAACCGCGCCCATGCTCGAACGGGAGTTGGCGCAGCTGGACGCGGCCCGGCGCGCGCTCCGGCGAGGCAACCCCACGCTGGCGCTGATTGAACTCGATCGTCACGCTCAGGGGTTTCCTGGCAGCAGGCTGAGTGACGAGGCCACCGTATTGCGCATCTCCGCCCTAGGCAGGGTTGGTAGGGCCGCCGAGGCCACGACGCTCGGCCAGGCATTTCTACGGCGCCGCCCCAACAGTCCGCTGGCAGCAAGCGTGCGCGCCGAGCTCGCGCGGAAATCTCGATGAGATGGGCGCTTTTGGCGATGCTGAGCGGCCTCCTGGGCTGCGACGAGGTGACCATCGTCGGCGATGCCCCACTGCACGACGCGCTCAAGGGCGACCGCGATGGGCTCGCTTGGCTCAGTCTCTCGAGCGCGCCCGCACCCTCGGAGGGCCTGGCCGTCGCCGAGTTTCCCGACCAACAGGGTTCGGTCGTGACTGGGTTCAGCACGAGCCGTGACGCGCTGGGTCGCCCGCACCGCGACATTTGGGTTGCCGCGCTCGATGCCGAGGGCCGCGAGGTTTGGTCCGAGAGCGTCGACTTCGCAGGCAAAGACGACCAGGGCTTCGACATCGCCGTCAATTCGCAGCACGAAGTCTACGCTGGCGGCAGCGTCACCGACGCGGATGGCGTCACGCGGGCCTGGCTACGCAAGTGGTCGCCAAGGGGGGACGTGCTTTCGACCGTTGTGGCCGAGCCTGGCGGAGATCTGCGAATAAAGAGCCTCTTGCCCTGGGAAGCGGACGTGATCGTCACAGGCTACGCGAATACCTTCGAGGTGGGCAGGGACGTTACCATTCAGCGACGTGACGGTGCTTCGCTCGCCGAGCTTTGGTCCACGCGCTACGACGGCCCGCTTCACGGCGAAGACGAGCCCAACCGCATCGCGATTTGGCGAAGCAGCCCGATCTGGGTGGCCGGCTATCAGCAGTCGGCCATTGGCGGCGGTAGTAACCCCAGTCTGCTCGAGCTCCGCCCCGATGGCATGCTGACCTGGCAGCGCTCGCTCATGAACACGGATGGCACATCGCTGAACGGGGAGTGGCACGGCATCGCCGTCGACGATCTGGACAACACGTACTACCTATGCGGAAGCTTGCTAGAGTCGAACCCCACACGCGAGACGGCGGCTGTTTTTAAGTTGGGCTACCACGACGAGCGGCAATGGCAGGCTGCGTTGAGCGATGTCCTCGATGTGCCCAGCAGCCTGGATACGCCGACTGATGTTGCGGCGAAGGCCTGTTCGCTGCGAAGCGGGACGCTGAGCGTGGCCGGCACAGCGACCGAAGGCGGCAAGAGTCAATTTTGGGCCGCAAAATTCGACCCGGCCGGGCAACGGCTTTGGCTAAGAAAGCCGGCTGAGCTAGCGACGGGCAACTCGGCGGCCGCCCTGCTCGACGGCAGCGCGCTGGTGACGGGACAAGCGACCGATGGCCGGCTGTTTGTGGCAAAGCTCCTGCCCTGAGGCGCCTCCGTCGACATCAGGCTTGCTGGCTTGAGCGTCGCACGATGAGCTCTGGGGGTAGCCTCCGGACCCCCGCTCATCGCGTGGATGATGGGCCGACGAACCGGCGGGGCCCTGCACGCTCATAGCTCCGAGAGGGCGACGGGGCGTCCGAGTTCGGCGGAGCGCTCTGCGGCGAGCCCCACCTTGAGGGTTTCGATGGCGTCTCGGTAGCTTGAGCGAACCAGGCCCGGGTCCTTGCCGCGGATCGCCTCGAAAAGGGCGGCGTTCTGGACGGCAAAGATGTCCGCCTCCGGGGAGGGCAGGCGCTCGACCTCGCCTTCCTTCCTGGAAAGCTCCAGGTCGACGTTCCAGCTCGTGAGCTTGGCCTGCAAGGTGCGCGCTTGGAGCGTGAGCCCGATGCCCAGCGCCGACGCGTAGCCCGGCTTGATGAAGCAGCCGGTCGTGAAGTTGCCAATGGCGCCGCTCTTGAACTTCACGTTCACGACCGCCGCGTCGTCGACCGTGTAGCCCGGATGCTCGGTCACGAAGCCGCGCGTGGTGTAGGCCGAGACCTCGCTCATCTCTCCGCTGAAGTAGCGCGCTAAATCGACCATGTGCGTGCATTGCTCGACGAATTGCCCGCCGGATTGGGACTTGGTACGCCACCAGACGGGGCCTGGGACGTCGCACACCCAACTGCCGTTGATCAGGACAGGCTTGTCGGAGCTTTCCGCGAGCGCTGCCTGAACCCGCTCCACGCTCTTCCGATAGCGACACATGAAGCCGACGCTGACCAGCGTGCCGGCCTTGTCGAAGACCTCCGCGGCGCGGCGCGCCACTTCGAGATTGTTCGTGATGGGCTTCTCGATTAGCACGGCCGGGACGTACTCCGCGCAGCGCGCCTCGATGTCGCCATGCAGGTGTGGGGGTAGCAGCAGGAACACGGCGTCGAGCTTCTCGGTCTTGAGCATGCGCGGCACGTCGTCGTAGCCGTAGACCTTGGCGTGGGCCCGCCCAGCAAGCTCGCGAGCGCTCGCCTCGTTTCTGCCGGCGATCGCCACGACTTGGGCGTCATTCAGGCTATTGATCGCGTGCAGGTGCTTGTCCGCGACCCAGCCAGTTCCGATGAATGCGATACGTAGGCTCATCGCTCGACTCTAGAGGAGTCTGCTCAGATGAGTTCAGGAAGTTGGCCGCGATTCTGGTCGGCATCGCCAAACGTCCCCAGATCCACGCCGATAAAGCGCCTCTTGCCCTGGGAAGCGGACGTGATCGTGACTGGCTACGCGAATACGTTCGAGGTGGGCAGGGACGTTACCATTCAGCGACGTGACGGTGCTTCGCTCGCCGAGCTTTGGTCCACGCGCTACGACGGCCCGCTTCACGGCGAAGACGAGCCCAACCGCATCGCGATTTGGCG
>JANNWK010000367.1:0-9778 GCA_031408355.1 Myxococcales bacterium | reverse complement strand
GTGACCGGCTGGGTCTCGACCGTAAGATCGTTGCAGCCCATCGCGGTGCCGCCGTTGGCCGTGTCGCCGCCGACCGCTAGGCTGGCACCGGTTCCCAAGCCGCCCAAGCTGGTAGGGCCGCTGCCGCCCGAGTTCGAAGCGCCGGTGCTACTGCGGTTGCCGCTAGCGTCGACTCCGCTGCCGCCCGACGTGGCGCTACAGCCAACGAACACCAAACCCAAACTGCCACCCAACATGCAGGTCCAAGCACAGGCCTTCATAGGGAAGCAGCCTAGCAGATGCGCTCGTCTTGGCGAGGTAGGGAACTGATTTTTTGCGCTGTTTTTTGCGAGGGACCTGGGGCCCGCCGAAACCTGGCAACGGTTCCTGTTTCTGTTGCCTGGCGGCGGCCTGGCTCACCACCAGAACGTGGCTTCGACCTTGAAGACGTTCACGTCCGGGCGCGTCGTGGGCGCGCTGCGCAGATCCACGTCTTGGTTCTCGGAGTTCGCGCCAAAGCCCTCAGGCGGGGGCGCGGCCGAAGGGGGTTGCACGCACAGGGCCGAACCTGGCCCGCGGAAGCGCGAGAAATCCGCCGGGCTCGACACGCCGGCCGCGCATTCCCGCTGGTTGTACACGTAGCGCGAGTACTGGAACGTGAGCGCTTCGCGGCTGACCCAGTTCGAAGTCACCACGATTCGCGGCGAAACAACTGCGAAGGACTGCTCTGGGGTCTCGCTGTTGGGCTGCAGCCGATCCACCCGCAAGGCGCCGGTGATCGACGGCGTGGCGTGGTACTGCAGATCTGCGCCGTATTTGAGCTTCAGGTTGCCGTCAGTGGGGCCCCACACCGTTGCGTCCGCAGGATCGTAGTCGCTCTTGACCATGTTCAGCATGCCGTAGAGCACCAGCTTCAAGTCCGAGCCCTCGCCCCAGAACTTCTGGCCGCCTTCTTCGCTCATCTGCAGAAAATTGGTGAGTGAGAACTCGTACTGACCCATCAGCGAGTCGACGCTGCCGGTACCCATGCTGCACTCGAGCCCCGTCGGCTTCGCGCGCTCCATGAGCGGCCCGCCCGCGCTGGTACAGCCTGGACCAAAGTAGTTGTCGACCACGCCGAGCTGGAACTCGCCGCCGCCCGAAGCATGGAGGACCTCAATCGCGCGACCGATGACCAGCGCATCCTGGGCGCCAATGTGCGAGTAGCCGCCGTATAGGTAGCCAAAGGCGCCAAGGTCGAAACGCGCGTCGGCGCCGGCCACCCACAGGCTGCCGTCCGCCACGTCGACCGCCGAGTTCGCGTAGCCCGTGTTGGCCTTCGAGATGTCGTACGGGCGGTCCTCCTCTTGCGCCCAGCTGTACAGCATATGCGCGGAGAACTGCATGTCCTTGCCGCTATCCAAGCCAACGTGGCCGTGGGTGAGCATCGTGAAGCGTGAGTTGTTGAAGGCGCTGGGATCGGGCCGCTTGCCGCCAACGCCGTGTTCGAACCAGAGGCCCCAGGCTTCGCTCAGGTCGTACTCGAGGCGCAGCGTTTCGCCCATGCTGTGCGTGCGACCGAACAGGTAGGTGTCGTATTCGCCCGCGTCGTACTTGCCAGCGCCGCCATACTTGTCTTGATACGAGCCGACCTTGAGCGACAATCGAAAATTCTCGTAGCCGAGGTCGGGGGTCAGCGTGACGTAGGCCTGACCGATGCCGTACTGCGTGTTCGGATCCGTGAAGCTGCCGTCCGTGAAGTTGTAACCCTGGATGCCGATCGTGGCTTTGGCCCAGGAGTTGCCGATGCCGAAGAACAGCTCGGCCCAGTCGCTGCGATTGTGCGAGGTGGACTGCCAGCTCAAGTATTGGCCATCCGGAATGAGCGGGACGTGAAAGGTGGTGGCACTCTGGCCGTCGATGGCGCCGTCCGCCGTGGGCTCGCTCTGAGTCGGCATGCCGGCCTCGGTCATGTGGGGGGCAGGGCGCTTGCCGATGCCGACGCGGAGCGGCGCTCGGAAGTAGCCGTGGAAATCCGTCTTCCATTCGGCGCTCGCCTCAGCCGACTCGCCGCCACCGCGCGAAGGCGAAGCCGCGAGCGACGCCTTCGGCTTGCCTCCGCCCATTTGCACGACGCCTTCGGTGCTGGCGGCGGGCGCAGGCGCAGGCGCAGCGGCGGCAGCGGTAGCCGGCTCCTCGGCCAACTCAACCTTGGGCGCAGGCGCTGCGGGTGCAGCGGCCGGCGCCGGCGCCGCTGCCGGCGGTGCTGCGGCTGGCGCGTCCTGGGCCGCGGCGGGGAGGGCGGCGGCCAGCAAGCTGCTCAAGACGGGAAGAATGGTGCGGATTTTCATCTCGTTTCCTCAGGCGGGGGCAGGCAAGATACGCGAGGCATTCTGCCAAAACACGCTCCAGCGTCGCCGTCGCTTGTACGTATCAGGTTTGCTTGAGGCTCGAAAGACAAATGTGGAAACAGTTCCAGATGGCTTCCAGAAACCTCAGCTTTCGGAGCGCAATGTTCCGGGCTGAGCGGCTCTTTCCGGTACCGGTTCCAGGTTCTGGCCGCGCTCAAGCTGGCTGACGGGGAGCGGGCGGGGGCCGGGGCGCTCAGGATCCCTCCGGCGCGCCGCGAAGCGTCAGCTTGGGGCCTGCTGCAGGCCTATCGTCGAGCGAGACGCAGGAAACGTGGAGGGGCGCACGGTCCGAGCTATGCTGGAGCCTGAATGTGCCGCCTGTTTGGCTTCCGCAGCGTGATACCGAGCCAAGTGCACCGCTCGCTTTTGGCTGCTGAGAACGCGCTCGGCGTGCAGAGCAACTTGCATCCTGACGGCTGGGGGGTGGCCTTCTATGTGGACGGGGCTCCTCACGAGACGCGCAGCCCCAGCACGGCGCTCGGGGACGCGCTGTTTCACCGCCTGAGCGGGGTAGTGGCTTCGGAGACGGTCCTGGCCCACGTGAGGAAGGCGACCCAGGGTGACAAGACGGTCTTCAACTGTCACCCGTTTCAACATGGGCGCTGGGTGTTTGCGCACAACGGCGACGTCCCTCGCTTCGAGGACGTGCGAGGCCCGCTGCTAGACCTGGTGGACCAGCGGCTACGCCGGTTCGTGATGGGCGACACCGACAGCGAGGTGGTGTTCTTCATCTTCGTGAGCGAGCTTGCGCGCGTCGCCGGCGCGGGGCAACGGCCCGAGTTGCCCCACGCGATGGCGGCACTTCGGAGCACCGTGCGGCGAGTGCGGGCTGTGTGCGACGGGCGGCCGGGTGTAGACGCGGCCCTGCTGACCCTGATGGCGACCGACGGCGAGTCGCTGGTGGCCGCCCATGGTGGCAAAGAGCTGTATTTCTCGACCTACAAGACGCGCTGCGCTGACCGCGATAGCTGCCCCAGCCTCTCACCCGAGTGTGAAGCGCCTTCGACGACGGGCGTCGTGAACCACTTTATCGTCTCCAGCGAGCCACTCCAGGGTGAGAACGTCTGGCTAGCACTTGCCCACGGGGACATCGTTGGCGTCGATCGCGAGCTGCGAATGTCGCGAGGACACATCGATCGCGCCCAGCTACCCCTGGCCGCCGGCGCATAGCTCTCGAGCCAGCGCGCTACAGGCTGCGATCCAGCACTTCTTGCGGGAGCATGGGGCTGGGCCGACCGACCAAGAACACCCACAGTTGGTGGGCGGCGCGGGTGGCGGCGATGTGCAAGAGATGGCGAGCTTCGTCCTCGTCGGGGTAGGAGCTTTCGCCAGCCTCGACGATCACGACGTAGTCGAACTCCAGCCCCTTGACTTGGCGCACGTCGGTGACGTCAACGCCGGGCTTGAATGTGAAATCCTGCTCCGCCACCCGTCGCAAATACGGGACTTCAGCGCGCTGCAGGCCATTGAAAAATACGTCGGCCTGCTCCGGGTAGCGCGCGATGACCGCCACCGAAGCCTGCGGCTCATTCTGCATCAGCTCACGCAGGGCCTCGGCCAAGGTGGCGACGGCGTCTCCGGTGTGTCCGTGGGTGAATAGATCGACCGGCGCGCCCGCACGCGTCGCCTGCGGGGCGTCGCTGCTGGCCAGTGGACCGAGCACACTTCGCGAGAAATCAATGATCGGCTTGGTGGAGCGGTAGCTGAGCTTAAGCGGCTCAATCTCCACGTGGCTGAGCGAAAGCTCCCCAAGCACCGTGTGCCAGTCGGTAAAGCCGTTGTCCATCAGCAATCGCTGCTGTGTGTCACCTGAAAGGGTGATGCTCTTGGCCTTGCTGGTCGTATCGAGGACAACAGCCAACTCCACGGGGCTGAGGTCCTGCGCCTCATCCACCAGGATGTGCTCGTAGACGATGGGATCCTTGCTCAGCTTGCCGCGCGTGAGTGGGCCCCGCAGGCGCTGGTGCAATCGAAGTAGCAGCGTGTCGTCTTCAGGATCGAGACGGGCGCGCTCTGACACGTCGAGACCATCGATACCCCGGCGAAACTGGTCGTCCTCGTCTTCGTCGGCGTCTGCCTCGACCTCGTCGATGTCACGGTCGCGTCGGTGTTCGCGCTTGTCTTCGTCGCCGCCTTCGTCGCTGCTCTGTCCAAGCTTGGCGCTGGGCTCCGCCTCGCGGCGCAGCTCAATTTCGGCGCCAATTTCGCCGCTTCTGGCGCTGCACCAGGAGACGATTCGGTCGAGCTCACCGGGCGTGAAGCTGCCCGGTGCCAGTCGCCCGACGACCTCCCCGAGGTTGATGCGGTCGCTCAGCAGCTCTGCCCACGTGGCCGCAACGTCGCGGCTTGAGCGCAGCAGGTTGCGACAGCTGCGCTCTATGCCGATGCGGGCGTTGGTCGGCAGCCCGCGCGCCGAATCGCCGTTGATCTGGTTCAGCAGGCTGTGCAACCGATGGCCAAGCGGCCGTTCGGCGCCCGCAGCCCACGCGGCGCGCAGTGACTCACCCTGTTCACCCGCGTCGCCGGTCAAGCTGGCGATGCGCTCGCCGATCCCTGCGGCCAATTTGGCGACCAAGTCGTCGATGAGCTTGAGGACAACCGGGTGCTTCTTGAAGCGCGAGACGACGCTGGGGGTATCTTCGCGATACTTCGAGGGCAGGCGAGGGTAGAGCGACTGGCGCGTGCGGCGCACCCAGTCTTCATACGTGCGAATCGCCACGCCTTCGATACCGAGGGCGGGCAATACGCGCGCGACGTAGCGAGCTAGCGCGTCGTTGAAGACAATCACCAGCATCTTGTCGGGGCGGAAACGCCTGGGATCCTGGAAGGCCAGGTAAGCCAGGCGGTGCAGGCCAATCGTGGTCTTGCCGCTGCCGGCGCCGCCCTGGATGACCACGAGGCCGGCGTCCGCGCGCGTGATGAGATCGAACTGGCGGGGATCGATGAGCGCCGTGATCTCGCGCAGGTGTTTGTCCTCGCCGGTCTCGCCGCCGATGCCGAGCTTGCCAGGGCGATGGTGCTGCTCGGCACGAATGGCCGTGCCCGAGCCGCCAGTGAGCTTGAAGGCTTGTGACTCGGCCCGCCGAAAGCCGGTCTTGGAGCGGACGAAGGTCCCCTGCGGCGAGGTGACTCGGCGCAGCTCCGATTCGACGATGCTGAGGCTCCGGCGCGTGCGGACGAGCCCACTCACCTCGCGATTTCCGAAGACCTCGTCGTAGTCGTCGCCCTCTTCGTAGCGGTAATACAAGCGACTTACGGGGGCATCGCGCCAGTCGACGATGCGCACGCCGCTTCCGGTGTCCAGGTAGGTGGCGCGACCGATCAGGACCTCGCGGCGCTTGTCGCCCTCCTCGATGACCAGGCGCCCGAAGTAGGGCGAGCGTCGGTCGACGTTGACGACGGTGGTGTCGCGGCGATGGATCATCAAGCTCTGAAGCCGCTCCATCTCCTGAACCAGTGGCGGGACGTCTTCGAGCCGTGCGGAGCCAATTTGATCACGCAGATCGAGCAAGCGCTCTTCGTAGTTGGCAGAGGCCGTGGGGCTCGTGCGCTCGATGGGACGCTCGTCGCGTGCTCGCAGGTGCGCCTGCACGTTGCCTAGGCAGGTGAGCTCTTCGTCAACAATGGCGTCGCGCTCGGGATCTTCGAGGGTGTCTGACATGGGGGGCGCGTTGGGAGGGTCGCAGGCTCGGTCGAGAAAAAAGGCGGACGATCGCCTAGCATCGGGGCACCCTTCTGGGAAGGGTTGCTACCCGCGAAAGCCTCGGGATCGCCAGAGATCTCCCTGAAACCTGCCGAACTGGCCGTGTCCTCGGGCCTGCCAGGATTGACCGAACCGCGTGCGTGTGCGTAGCCTGAGACCGACCCACGGGCCCGGTTGGGCTCGCAGGCAGAGGGATACGACGCTTGTCACCCAGCATGCGCGCCATGGTGCTTGAGCGGGCACCTCGTGTGCTCGTCGAGCGGAGCCTTTCGATCCCGGAGCCGGGGCCGTCAGAGCTGCTCGTGCGCGTGCGTTGTACGGGGGTCTGCCGGACCGACCTGCACATCCTGGACGGCGAGCTGCAAGCGCCCTCGCTACCGCTCGTGATGGGGCACCAGATCGTCGGCACTGTCGTGGCGCACGGCGAGCGGGTAGAGGGCTTCGTTGAGAGCCAGCGCGTCGGCGTGCCGTGGCTCGGCTGGGCCTGCGGAGACTGCAGACAGTGCTCGAGTGGACGCGAGAACCTGTGCCCGCGAGCCGAGTTTACTGGCTATCACCGCGCTGGCGGCTACGCCGAGTACGCCTGCGTTTCGCCCCAGTTTGCCCTGCCTCTTCCTGGATCCTATCCCGACCTGCAGGCGGCCCCACTCCTGTGCGCGGGGCTGATCGGCTATCGAGCGCTCGGTTTGGCGGGTGACGCTGAGCATGTGGGCCTGTACGGTTTTGGGTCCGCGGCGCAGATTGTGGCGCAGGTGGCTCGCTTCGAGGGCCGCAAGGTCTACGCTTTCACGCGACCCGGCAACGAAAGGCAGCTGAAGTTCGCGCGCAACGTCGGCGTGGACTGGGTGGGAGGCTCCGATGAGCCGCCGCCGGTGACGCTGGACGCCGCCTTGGTTTTTGCGCCAGCCGGAGCGCTTGTTCCGCGCGCGCTTGCCGCGGTAGGGCCCGGTGGCAGCGTGATTTGCGCTGGCATCCACATGAGCGACATCCCGTCGTTTCCCTACGAGCTACTGTGGGGCGAGCGCTGCCTGCGCTCTGTCGCCAACCTCACGCGCCGCTGCGGCCTCGAGTTCATGGAGCTTGCTCCGCGCGTCGCCGTGCGCTCCGAGGTGCGCTCCTACGCCTTGTCGGAGCTGGGCCTGGCGCTCGAGGACCTGCGTGCCGGGCGGCTGGTGGGCTCCGCCGTGGTTAGCCTATAGTGCGCTTCAGGAATTTGGCGAGGGTGTCGTAGGCGCCGTCTGGAATGCCGTGGCCGCCATTGAAGGCGTAGAACTCCACCGCAAGGCCGGCCGCGCTGAGGTGATCCCGCAATTGCTCCGCCACTTCGAAGCTGAGGACCGGGTCGGCTCGCCCGTGGCTCTGCAGCACAGGCAGGCCCTTGCGTCCCGGCATCAGCGCGAGCCACTCGTCCTTGGCGACCAGCGAGCCACTCAGGATAGCTAGGGCTGCCGGCGGCTTTTCGGTGTGGAGCGCGACGTCCGTCGCGAGCATGGCTCCCTGCGAGAACCCGCCGAGCACCAACTGAGAGCGCGAAACCGAGCACTCGAGCTCGAGTGCGTCGAGCAGCGCTTCGATGTTGGCGCGCGCCTCGGCCAGGCCCACAGGGACGCTGCGCGTTAGCGACTCGAAGTCACGAGCCACCACTGCGCGTTGCATTTGTGGCATGTCCAGTTGCCACCAGGCGCGCGCTCCGCCTGGGGTCAGGGGGGCGTCGCCGAGAGCATGGGGCGCTGCCGGAAACGCGAAACGCATCTCCCGCGGCACGGCGAGCTGGCGAGCCAAGGGGACGAGGTCCTCCCCGGGAGCCCCGTAGCCATGCAGGAGGACGAGCATGGGGCCGCTGCCGCCGCCCTCGCGGTCAGAACCGCCGGAGAGCACTACGTCGAGATCAGCGAGCCGAACTTTGCGCATGCCCGGAAGGGTAGCGCGGACGCGCTCAGGTTCGTGCTCGAACTGAGGAGCGGGCGCATTTCCAGGCTGTTCTGACTTTGACGGGGAGCCAGCCTCGTGGTTCCCTTGCGGCGTGGATCTAAAACACCTCATGCAAGAGCTACTTGAGGAGCTTGGCAAGGTGGCCCGGGCGGACGCGGTCGTCGGCGGCGTCAGGGACGCCGGCAAAGCCAAGATCCTGCCCCTCTCGAAGGTGAGTATCGGCTTCGGTACAGCGATCGGCAGCCTCGGCGGGAAGGCGACGCGTGGCGAGGCCCAGGGCGATGCCGGTGCCGAGGCGGGCGGCGCCGGTGGCGCGGTGGTGGTGGAGCCGCGCGCCTTCGTCGTGGTCGGCGAGGACGGCGTGCCGCACATGCTGGCGCTGGTCAACGGCAAGCAACCCGTTGTCCGTCGCGGCGTCCGGATCTTGCCGGGCGATGAGGCGGCGCCCTCGCTCCCAGCTGCGGATGCGCCTCGCCTCGGCGACGGCAAGCCCTGAAGGGCGCCGAGATGGCATTCGCCGCTGCGTCGCTCGCTGGCTGGATGCTGGTCGTAGCGCTTGGATTCAGTCTGGGTCTGCTGCTCCTGCTTCGCTGGCCCCTGCGCTTCGACTTCAACGCTCGCGCCCGGGGTGAGTCGAACGGGGCATGGCTCGTCGCGTGCGGCGCTTCGCTGGCACTTGTGTCGGTGGCTTTCGCCTGGGCGCGCGGCGTAGCGCCCCAGTTTACGCTGCACGTCTTCGGGCGTCGGGTGGAGTTTCGCGTGCCCGGTCTGACGCGGCCTGTCCCGGAGCGGCTGAAGTCGGCGTCGCTCCGCGCCTGGAGGCGGCTCCGACCCTGGCCCTTCGCGCTGACGCTGCTGGAGGAGCGACGACACCTGCGACTACGCTACTTGGTGGTCGACCTCGACTACGGGTTTCGCGATCCGCTGCTGACGGGGCGCTTGGCCGGAGCGCTGTACGCTCTTGCTGGGGTCTTGCCCCGACCTGTCGTGCTCCGCCACTGTCCGCGCTGGGATTTCGAAGATAGCTGGGAAGCCGTCGTCGACTGCCGCGCCGTGGTCAAACCCTGGCTGATGCTGCTCGACGTGGCCGTATACGTGGTAAAAGAGTTGAGGTCGCGCCGGGCGCCCCAGCCGCCGCTGGTCGTGCCGGAGGGACCGAGCGAGGCTAAGTAATTCCGATGAGCGACAGTAAAATCGCCGAGATCGTCCAGAGCCTCTTGTCCGGTATTCAAGGCATCTCGAAGAGCGAGACCATCATCGGCGCCCCGCAGCAGGCCGGGGACGCGACGATCATTCCCGTCCATCGGCTGAAGATCGCGTTTGGCGCCGCCAGCGCGAGTGCGGGCGCCCACGGCTCCAAGCTGGGTGGAGACTCGGGCGGACATGGCGCCGGCGGTGCCGTCGAGCTTTCACCCGTGGCCGCCATCGCCATCAGCAAGGATGGGAGCGCCCACCTGCTGACCGTGGAAGGCGACGAGAAGGCGGGCTGGTCGGCGCTGCTTCAGGAGGTGCCGGACATCGTCGGGCGCCTTGCGCAGGCCGTTGGCGAACGCGTGCGGCTAGAGCTGGGGTCGCGCGGTGTGCAGCCCGCACAGGCGGTGAGCGCGGCCAGAATGAGCTCGGACGACGCGAAGCTGCCAGAGAAGAGCGGCTAGCAGACAGCGCTTAATCTCGGCTGTCAGGTGCTCGAGAGCGCGGCCGTCAATCGGCTCAACATCAGTTGCACGGACTCACTCGTGATGTTGAGGAAGGGACGGAAGCGGATGCTCTGAAC
>JANNWK010000366.1:0-11573 GCA_031408355.1 Myxococcales bacterium | reverse complement strand
TCCGGCTGCTGGCTTTCAGCCCATGCCGTTTCAGGGCCAGCCGCCTCCAGGCATGCCCTCCGGTCTGCCCGCCGCCAACGTCGACATCAACGACAAGGCCCGCCAAATCGGCACCCAGATCGCCGCCACCCAGAAGGGATTTTTGCCCTACGACAACGTCTCGGGCAATACCCAACAGCTAGCTGCGGACTATGAGCGGCTCCGGCTTTCGCACGAGCTTTCGCGAGAGATCGCCCTCGAGCGTGATCTCCCTAGCCTGCTGAACAAGATCCTGCTGACGATCTTCAAGTTCGTTCGCGCCGATCGCGGCGTCATCTTCCTGAAGGCCAACGACGGCTTGCTTGTGCCGGGCGCGAGCCAGCGCCGCGACGGGACGAACCAGTCGATCCCCGTCTCGTCCACGATCATGAACCACGTGATCCGCGAGCGCGCCACCGTGCTCACCCACGACGCGGCCATGGATTTCGCAGCGTCCAAGGGGCGCAGCATGATCCTCAACCGGATCAGCTCCGCCATCGTGGCGCCGCTCCTGCACAACGATGAAATTCTGGGGGTTCTGTGGCTGGACAGCGAGACGCTCGCTCAGTTCCAGCCCAAGGACCTAGAGATTGTGACGGCCATCGCCACGCAGGCGGCCATGTTCATTGAGATCAACATCCTGGGTCGCAAGGTCGAGCAAGAGATCGTCAATCGCGAGCGCTTCAGCCGGCTGCTTTCCCCGAACATCGCTCAGCGCATGATGTCAGGCGAGCTCGAGGTAAAGAAGGGCGGCCAGCTCGTGGAAGAGTGCACCGTCTTCAATTCGGACATTCGCGGCTTCACGCGCATGAGCGATGGCGCGAACCCCGCCGGCATCGTCGAGATGCTCAACGACTACTTCGAGTTGATGGTCGAGGTCCTCTTCAAGCATGAAGGCACGCTCGACAAGTTCATGGGCGATGGCATCATGGCTCTCTGGGGCGCGCCGGTCGTACACCCCGACGACGCTTCACGCAGCGTGAGTTGCGCGCTCGAGCAGATGGAAGTCTTGGGCAAATTCAATCGTTCGCGCATGGAGGGCGGTCACCCGCCTTTGGCCATGGGCATCGGTATCCACACCGGGCCGCTGGTCGCCGGCTACATCGGTAGCTCCAAAGCGCTCAGCTATACCGTGATCGGCGACACCGTGAACACCAGTGCGCGGCTGTGTGGCGCTGCCGGAGCGGGCCAAATCCTGGTGAGCGAACACACGCTGGCGAGGCTGGGCGGCAAGTTCGAGGCCGAAGAACTGCCGCCGGCTCAACTGAAGGGCAAGGAAAAGCCCTTCAGGCTGTTCGACGTCAAGGGCGCGCAACCCAGCGTCCAGGTGGCCGCGGATCTGCGACCAAGCGGCTGAAGCAGTCGCGTCACTGCGCACCAATCGCCCGCCGGATTGCCGCGTAGACGCTGACGCATCGCGGCGAAGCCAAAGCTTCACGCGGAGGCCTCGACAGTCGGCCGGCTTCGCGCCAGAGTCCCGCGCCCCGACCGGGCCTGCTCCCCAGGCCACGAACCTCGCAAGCAATGACCGTCGTCCTCGCATTCGAACGCCCCGTCGTAGAGCTGGTCGCGCGGGTGCGCGAGCTCCGCGAGCTGGCCAATGAGGATCCGCGTTTCGGAGCCGAGCTGAAGCGCCTGGAGGACAAGGCGGCTGTCTTGGCGCGCGAAGTCTTTGCGGGCCTGACACCGATGCAGAAGGTGCAGCTCTCGCGGCACCCGAGCCGCCCCTACACCCAAGACTATATCGAGCGTCTGTTCGAAGATTTCGTCGAGCTGCGCGGTGACCGACGCTTCGCCGACGATCCGGCAATTATCGCAGGCCTGGGTCGATATCGCGGGCGCAGCGTGGCGGTCGTGGGGCACCGTAAGGGGCGTACCACCAAGGAGAACGTCTTCTGCAACTTCGGGATGCCCAACCCGGAAGGCTACCGCAAGGCGGTTCGCATCTACGAGCTGGCCGAACGCTTTTCGCTGCCCATCTTCACGTTCGTTGACACTTCCGGAGCCTATCCGGGGATCGAGGCTGAGGAGCGAGGTCAGAGCGAGGCCATCGGGGCGTCCATCGAGGCCATGTCTCGCATGACCGTGCCCATCATCACAACCGTCATTGGCGAAGGCGGCTCCGGTGGAGCGCTCGCCCTTGGCGTCGCCAACCGCGTCTTGGTGCTCGAGTTCAGCTATTACTCGGTGATAAGCCCGGAGGGTTGCGCCGCGATACTCTGGAAGAACGGCGATCTGGCGCCGGAGGCCGCTGCGCGCCTTAAAATCACGGCACCCCAGCTGCTCGAGCTCGGCGTCGTGGACACCATCGTCGAAGAGCCGCCGGGCGGAGCCCACCAAGATCACGACGACGCCGCCAAACGGCTGGACGCCGCCCTGTACAGTGAACTGAAGGCGCTCGGGGCGCTGTCACCCGAAGAGCTTCGAGTCGATCGCTACAACCGCTTCCGCAAGCTCGGAGCCTTCATCGCGTGAGCCCAAGGCATAGCCGAGTTAGATGCTGAAACTGGACGGTATTCGGGGCATCGACGAGCTCGAGTTGGCACACCAACGCGTGCTTATCCGCGTGGACTTCAACGCGCCGCTCGACGCGAACGGCGAACCTGCGACGGACGCCCACGTCCAGGCGGTCCTGCCCACGATTCAGAAAGCACTCGCGGAGGGTGCTCGGGTGATCCTGGCTTCTCACCTGGGTCGACCGGGAGGGCAGAGGCGCCCCGAGCTGAGCCTGGACCGCATGGGGCTGCGGCTGGCGGAGCTGCTCGGTCAGGAGGTCTACCTGCCCGACGAGTGCTTCGGTGACGCCGCGCGCAAGGTAGTCAGCGATTTGCGCGCTGGACAGCTGTGCTTGCTCGAGAATCTGCGATTTTTCGTCGAGGAGGAGCGAAACGACGAGGGCTTCGCGCGCAAGCTCGGGCAGCTCTGCGACGTGTACGTCAACGACGCCTTCGCCTGTTCGCATCGCTCGCACGCCTCCCTTGTGGCCCTGCCTCGCCTACTCAAGGAGCGAGGCACAGGTTACCTGCTCAAGGCTGAGCTTGAAGGGCTTGCGCGTATCGCGAACGCCACGGAACATGGTCTGGTCGCCGTGCTCGGGGGAGCCAAGCTGTCGGACAAGCTTGAGCTCATCGAAGCCCTGCTGCAGCGTTGTAGCGCCATCTGTGTGGGCGGCGGAGTCGCCAATACCCTGCTGGCGGCACGCAGCGTGGACATGAAGGAATCTCCCATCGAGAGCGAACAGCTGGCGCTGGGCCGCGCGCTCTTGGAACGCGCGCGGGGCCGCAAGGTGGACCTGCTGCTGCCGGTGGACCTCGTGGTGGCAGAGGCCTCGGAGTCTGGCTCGACTCGCGTAGTCAGCATCGGCTCGGTTCCCGACGGGCATGGCGCTTTCGATATCGGCCCCAGAACCATCGCGGCGTTTGCTGCCCGTATGGCCGGCGCCAAGACCGTGTTTTGGAATGGTCCGCTCGGCGTCGCCGAAAACGCTGCGTTCTCGGCGGGCTCCGCAGGCGTCGCCCGGGCGGTCGCCGATACCGCGGCGTTCAGCGTCGTCGCCGGAGTAGCTACCGTTCAGGCACTAGGGGCGGCCGACCCTGAGGTGGTCAGCAGAATCAGTTTCGTTTCATCGGGTGGCGCGGCGTCACTCGAACTCATTTCAGGTAAGAAGCTACCGGGTGTCGAAGCGCTGCGCGGATGAAGCGCTTTGTGATACCGGTCCGGGAAACATGGCAAACAGAAAATACCTAATCGCAGGCAATTGGAAGTTAAACGCTGGCGGCGCGGCGGGGCTTGAGTTGGCCGCCGCAGTGGCGAAGCACACCAAGGGTGTGGCCGCTGAGGTCGTGGTGGCGCCGCCCTTCACCGCGCTGGCGGCCGTGGCCCAGGAGCTGGACGGTAGCCAGGTCGAGGTCGCCGCCCAAAACCTGTACCCCAAGGACAGCGGGGCCTTCACCGGCGAGGTGAGCGCGCCCATGCTGCTGGAGGCAGGTTGCAAGTGGGTGATCCTCGGTCACAGCGAGCGTCGGCAGTTCTTCGGCGAAACGGACGCACAGGTCCGCGACAAGGTCGTCGCCAGCCTGACTGCCGGGCTCATACCGATCGCCTGCATCGGTGAGACATTGCCCGAGCGCGAAGCCGGGCAGACTCTGGAGGTCGTGTTCCGCCAGCTCGACGCTTTCGCTGACGTGCTGGCCCAACGGCCCGGCTACGGCGTCATCGCCTATGAGCCGGTCTGGGCTATCGGCACCGGCAAGGTGGCCAGCCCGGCCCAGGCGCAGGAGGTACACCAGGCGATTCGCCAGCGGCTGGCGGCCCTGAGCCCGGAGCTCGGCGAAACTACTCGGATTCTTTACGGTGGCAGCGTCAAGGCGGACAACGCCAAGGAGCTGCTGGGCTGCCCGGATATCGACGGCGCCCTGGTCGGCGGTGCCTCGCTCGATCCGGCCGGCTTCGGCAAGATCGCCCAGGCTGCTGGGTAATTGACCTGAAACGCGCTAAGTAGCTGCCCCGTCCGCCAAGAGAGCCCCATGGCCGAGATCATCCACACGCCCCTCACCGTGATTCACATCGTCGCCTGCGTCTTTTTGATGTTGGTGGTGCTGATTCAGCCTGGCAAGGGCGGCGGGCTTGGGGCGCTCAGCGGCGCAGGCGCCCAACAAGTCTTCGGTGGGCGTGGCGCTGGTAACTTCCTGACCAAGACGACGTGGGCCACCGCAGGCGTGTTTTTCGCGACCAGCATGACGCTCGCGTATCTTTCTTCGTCAGCCGACGACTCGCTGCAGGAGAAGAGCAAGCTGGCCCAGGAGTCCGGAAAGAAAGCCGCCGCTCCGCCGCCGGTTCCCTCCGGCAAGGGCACGAGCGAGAAGTAGAGCGTGTGCCCTGGGGTAGGGCCGCTCGCGACGCGAGCATCGTCGTTCTCACGCGAGCGCTGGTGTCCGCTGCCTGTTTGCTGAGCGGCTTTCGCGCCGTGAGTGATGACGACTACGCGCGCGTGACCATTGCCGCGCGCTTCGCCGCGAGCCCCACGCTCGATCCCAGCGGGACCAGCTGGCTGCCGGTGCCCTTCTGGCTTTACGGTTCGGCCATGGGGGCCTTCGGTGACACGTTGCTCGTGGCGCGGGCGACGGCGTTCGCCTTGGGCGTGACGGGCGCCGTCTTGGTTTGGGTGGCGGCGCGAGTGTTCGGCCTGGGGCAGCGCGCCGCGTTGCTGGGCGCGGTAGGTGCGGCGGTCCTGCCCTACGGCGCCTGGCTTTCGGTGGCGATGGTGCCGGAGGCCCCGAGCGCGGCGCTCGTGCTGCTCGGGGCCGCGTGCCTGTGCCGCGCTGAAATCAAGCTGCGCTGGCTGGGTGCGCTGGCGCTCGGGACAGCTTGTTTGTGCCGGTATGAGGTGTGGGCGTCGGCGCTCACGTTTGCTGCGCTCACCGGCTGGGAAGCGGTTCGGACGAAGCGCCGTGAACTCTTCTGGCCGGCGCTGGCTACCCTGCTACCAGCAGCGGCCTGGCTGCTCCACGGTCAGGTGCGGCACGGTGATGCGCTCTTCTTCGTGGCCCGCGTGAGCCAGTACCGGGCGGCGCTCGGGCAGCCGCCCACCGGCTGGCTCAACGCGCTGCTCGCCACGCCATGGGCCGTCGTTCGCTTCGAACCCGAGCTGTTCGCCGTCGCGGCCGTGTGTCTCGGCTTCACGCTGCGCGGCCAACGCTCGCCTTTCGCTGCCGAAGCGTGGCGCGCCGTCGCAGTCGTGCTCGCCCTGGTCCTCCTGCTGGTCGGCGCGGAGGCGAGCGGCGGGTCGGCCACGCATCACCCGGAACGCTCGCTGTTGCCCGTGTTCTGGTTCCTGGCGCTTCTCAGCGCCGGCCTCGTGTCGCGGCTGGCGCAAGCGCCCAAGCCGACTCGGTGGCTGCCCGCCCTCGCCTTGCCGCTCGCGCTGGCCGGAAGCCTGCTCTTGAGACCTGAGGTCCGAGATAGCTTCGTCGATCGACAGGATGAGGAACGAGTGGGTCGCATGCTCCGGGCGGCCGGGGCCTCGCACGTGCTCATCGACACCGACGATTTCGGATTTTTCGCCGTCCAGGCCGGCCTGGGCGCGGGGAGAGGTTCGCCGCTCCTGAACCACGACCCTCGGCAACGTCAACCGGAAGAGAGCCGCGCTGGCACGGTGGCCGGGCTGCGCAAGGTGCTCGCCCAGCGCGGAGCGGAATGGCTGGTGACGCCGCACGCGCGGGCGCCGCTGGCGATGGCCCTGGGCGTGATCCGGGCCGAGACCCCGCGTTTCGTGGTGTTCAAGCTGAACCGCGAAGCCCTCCGGGGCGGGCTCTAGTCACCGACAATTTCTCGCTTCGCCGCCAGGCCCGCTACGATGGGGCCGTGTTCGGAAACGTCGGTCGCAGGTTGGTCGAAGGCACCGTGGGTCTCTTCGCCCTGCTGGGTTTCTTGTACGTCCCGCTCGGCCGTCACACCGGGTTTGAGCACGCCCGGGCCGTCTTCACGACCCCGGCCGCCTCCGCCGCCTGGGCGGATCTCACCCAGGCGGTGGTGGGCCTGCGGCAGCGAGCGCTCGAGCTGGTGTCGGGTCGGGGACAGCCAGACGCCGCCGGGTTCGTCGCGCCCCCGCCGGGCAGAAACGGACCTTCGCCGCTGCCGCCGAAGCTAAAGTGACCGGGCGCTACCGAAAGCCCGCGCGTCGCGCTTAGGGGGGAATCAAGCGATGAATGGCGACGGGCGCGCCCCCGACCTCCTCGTCCGTGACCACGAAGAGCAACGTCGAAAGATCGTTGACCTCCGTGGTTTCGAAGCGACACGTGGCAGAAGTGCCGAGGAAGCGTGAGAGCACGTTGACCCCGATAGAGTCAAAGGGGGCCTGGTTCCAGACCTGGGAACCGCTGATGTCCGTCTGACCGGTCACGTTGAGGAGGTTGGCTGAGCTGATAAGCTCGTGCATTTCCGCGCGGCCACCGGCTCCGTCCAGCACGATGACCACGCCGCCGGCACCGGTGAACGACGACAGCACGCTTCCGGATGCCCAGGCCGTGCCAGCCGCCGCTGGCTCACCGGCAGCAGCCTCCGACAGATCGTGGATCAGCAGCACGGAGTAGTCGGCAATATTCAGGTCCGACGTGACCCGACTGATGGTCTTGGCCTCCGTGATCTTCGCGGTGCGACCGCGGTCGGTTCCGGACCAGGCGATCACTTGGTGTACCTTGGCGACCGCCCCGGCGCTGGCGCCGCGCGTGTAGGCCAGGACATTGAGCGGGTTCTTGGCCGGCAGGAACACGGCGTTCCCAAGCAGTGTGGTCGCGGACGAAGTCTTGATCGTGTCGGCAAAGCTCATGCACAGGAACACTTGATTCCCGTAGCTGGCGCCTACGCAGGCCCCGTCCTGGCAGATCCCCGAAGGGCAGGCATTCCCGCATTCGCCACAGTTCTCCGGATCGCTGCTGAAAGTCGCCGGATCCAGGCATTTAGCCTGACACTCCACCAGCGGTGCAAGGCAGCGCGGCACGCACTCGAAACTGCCCTGGCCGTCGGGAGCGCACAGCGGATTGGGGGCGGCGCAGAGCGTATCGCAGTCGCCGCAGTGCGAAGCCTCATCGTGAGGCGGCAAGCACTCCTCAAGTCCCGCATCCATCATGCCATCCACGGGCGCGTCGAGGAATCCGCCGTCCGGCAGCTCGCCCCCTTGGCCGAGGCCGCCGCTGGCGCCCTCCCCGCTCTGCCCACCCGTGCTCGAGGCTCCGCCCGGCGGCAGCTTGACCCCACCGTCTTCGCCACCGCACAAACCCTCCACACAAGCCAACTGGTCGCCGCACACGTTGCCGCAGGCACCGCAGCTTTTGATGTCGGTCTGCCGGTTCGTGCACTGGCCGTTGCAGTTCGTGTAGCCGCTCCGGCACTTCCCACCCACGACGCCGCCGCTGCCGCAGGCCACCGGAAAGCCGTAGCTCATCGCCAAGCCCAACAGCACGAAGCGGGCGGCTCGCATCCAAGTCATTTTGCGGCTTCTCCAGGCTTTTTGGGGGATCCTGCGCCCGGCGTCGGTTTTGCGTCCGGATTGCCGGCCTCCGGCGGCGGCGTCGCCGACTCGCGCTCAGCATCGCCCGCTACGGGAGCTACAGCTGGCCCGGCGGGCGAGGGCGAGGGCTTTGCCAAGTTGTGCTCGGCCGGAACATTGACCGTGGCGGAGCTGGTGGTGGTGCCGCCCTGGCGGAGCTGGCGCGTCACGGTGAACTCGACGCGCCGGTTGAGCAGCCAGGAATACTCGTTCTTCTTGTCCACCAGGGGCCTCGAGGCCCCGAACCCCTGCGAGCTGAGACGTTCGACCGCCACGCCCTGCTTGACCATGAACTCGAGCACCGAACGCGCGCGGTCCTCACTCAGCTTGCGATTGAACGCCTCCGCGCCACGCTCGTCCGCGTGACCTTCGACCGAGATGTGCTTGTACTCGGGATGCTCGGTGACAAGCTTGGCGAGGCGCTGCAGGAGCGGGTAGCTCACCTTGCGAATGACCGCGCTGTTGACGAAGAAATGCACTCGGTCGTCGAGCACGATCTTGTCGCCGACCACACGCACCTGCTCCTCGTCGGGACAACCGTCGTTGTCCGCGTAACCGTTCATCGTCTCGGGCTCGAACGGGCATAGGTCGTTGACGTCGAGGATGCCGTCGGCATCGTTGTCGGGATCTGGGCAACCGTCGAGGCTCTCCCAGCCGTCCGGATCCTCGGGCTCGTTCGGGCATTGGTCGACCCGGTCGAGCAGGCCATCCTTGTCGTTGTCCTTCTCTGGACAGCCGTCTTCATCCTCGAATTTGTCGCGGTCTTCGGGGTCGACGGGACACTTGTCTTTCAGATCGGGGATGCCGTCAGCGTCATTGTCGAGGTCGGGGCAGCCGTCCTGATCCTGGAAGCCGTCCTTGTCCTCGGGCGTATCAGGACAGCGATCTACGTCGTCCAGAATACCGTCACGGTCGCGATCACCCTTCACGTCGGGCCTGAGGCCCGGGCCAAAGTCGTAGAAAGCGTGAACGCCCAGCAACGCCACGTTCGCGTCAGCGGGACGAAACTCGTCGTCCGGTTGGAAGACGTGCACGTAGGCGAGCATCGGTCCCAGGCCAACGCGCCCTCTCGCGTCCATGAGGTCGTAACCTAACTGGGCCGCGAACAGGGGGCGAGCGAGGCCGCCCGTGAAGGCCACTCCACCGGCCAGCTTCGTCCAAACGCCCGCGAGTGCCCCGAGCCGACCACCATGCCAGCTGCCAAACGGCCGCAGCCTCACGCCCAGCGAAGGCGAGATCGCGGACGCGCCCGTCTCTGGTGCCACGCCCGGATCACTGGGGGGCTCTCCCTGGCCGAGACCTAGCCAACTCACGTCCAGCTCAAGCCCGAGCTCGTTGCCGAACGGGTACTCAACGCCTGCCCACGCCGCGGCGCCCCAGGCGTATTCGTCCCGTTGGTGACCTCCCGTGGCGTGCCCCACCCCGGCGGCAGCGTGCGCGCGGGGGAGGTCGGCCTGGGCGCTACCGGCAACGCCCACGAGCGCGAACGTCAGGAAGGGAATGGAACTGAAGCGCATGGCAGAGCGAACTTCTGAGTATACGGCCCGTCTCACTCTGGGATAAGACGCGATAACTATCAATAAAGTCCAATATTTGCAGCCCACAACCCGGCCCCGCGGGCTCTGCTGTGCTGTGGCACCCGCGCCGGGGCGCGACTAGAGACCGCCTGATGCCGAGCTGTGTATCGAACGGCCTCTGCGGCCTCTGCCTCCTCATCGCTGGCTGCGCTGGCGCACCGCGCCCCGCCACTCGCTTGGCAGACGGAGGCTTCCTCCTCAGCTGCCGGGGCCCGCTCGCCAAGTGTCTCGAACGCGCCGACAAGCTGTGCCACGGCAAGGGCGGCTACTGGGTGGGCGAGGCCAGCGATCGTCAGGAACTCCTCGGCCACGAGATGGGTCAGTCACAGGTCGAGATAAGACGCAGCGAGGCCCGCGTTTACTGCGGGACACCTAGGTCAGCTGAACGCCCCGCGATTGAGCTCCGGCGATCCGAGCCGACCAGAGCGTGCGTGCCGGGCGCGACGCAAGCCTGCACGGGCAAGGCAGGATGCACCGGTGGGCAAGCCTGCGCGCCGGACGGAACACGCTTCGAGAGCTGCGATTGTGGTGATGCGCCACCCGCCACAACGCCCACGTCCACACCAGCCGCTCGGGCGCCGTAGCTACCACGGGCCCAAGCGCCGCTACCTCCTCGCCTAGTCGCCGAGAAGTCACCAGGAGAGGCGCTCAATCCTCGATTCGGTGCCGTCCGGAGCAACGCCGTGGATCGTCACCGTGCTGTCATTGCCCTCTCGACTGGCCAAGAAGATCTCCGTGAACCAGCTTGCCTTCGAGAATCCACGGAGGTCCACGTTCGAAATCCCGGAAGCCGCAGCGAAGTTCTGGCTGAGGGCCTCGCCTCCGGTCCTGTCGAACCACGCTCCGACCACCCCGAGTTCGTCTATCCAAGTGTGAAGGTGCTCCACACCCTCCATGTTCACTCTGCCATCCCCCGAGGTGACCCGTAGCGGAATCTCGTAAGAAGCGCGGCGTTGCCACGGCCCCCAGTCGACGCCAGCCAGCCAGCCGAGGGACTCCATCCCCTCACACACGGACGTTGGCAGGCCCAGGTCGATGTTCACCGACGTCTCGCTAGTAACGTCCCAGGTAGCGTCGCTCCAGGCTCCCGCTGCAGGCTGCCGTTCCTCGAGCATGGCCAGCAATTCGAGCGCTGACTTTCCGAACAACGCGACCGAGGGTTCCGCGGGCTCCAGCGGCCTTTCGCTAGCCTGACAGTCATCGATCGGAAATCTGCCGACGAGCGGGTTTTGCCAGCCATCGCTATCATAGCCGCCTTGGAACGTCCCGACCCAAACCTCCCCACGCAATGCGCCTGGCCAGAAACTCAGACGGACGTCCAGAACCCCCACCATCGGCTCCGGCCCAACCGGCGGGGGCAGACGAAGCGATCCGCGCGCTGCCGTCACGTCCAGCCTGCGGCCGAAAGGATACGTTGCTTGGCCTCTTTCGAGCAAATGGGATACCTGGGTCGCGAAGGAAATCGCGCCATCAGCCGTGGCCATTGAGAGGTCGATGGTGACGGCGGCGCTGTCTCTGCAGCCGTCGAGTTGAGGGACCCGATGCTCGATGCTCGCTACCTTGGTCTCGATGGCGACGGTGGTGGGCGATGAATAGCCGCGCGCGGGTTGTCCGCGGTAACAGCTCACCCCCCTATCCATCAGAGTGCGGGAATCACAGCCCGGCGCGGGCGTCCAGGCGAACGGCACCGTGAAGGAGCCGCTCAATGGCGCCAGGCTTTCTGCGAAACCGAGCTCGGCAGCGCGAGCTGCATCGATCGGGACACCTATCTCGCTCATCTCACACGCGGTGGGCACAGCGTCGGTCCCAAAGTCGGAGGTCTCCCCGCCGGCCACGCACTCGGGGCAAATCTCGCCGCTATCGTTTGAGCCGCAAGCCGTAGCCATCAGCGCAAGAACTGTCACCCAAGCTGTCTGCGCTGAACGCCACCC